>NZ_JBHJTL010000177.1:0-5972 GCF_042264065.1 Streptomyces sp. NPDC056222
CACTCAATCAAAAACCGGACCCATCGCCTTCTCCTTCCCGGTGCGGGAGCGCACTTGGGGGGAGCCGCCCGCCCCTAAAAGGCGGGGGGCGGCCGGCGGGGGCGACATGGCGCGTCCCGGCCGGCCTACGGCACCCGCACGGCCGTACGCTGTCGAGCCTGCCGCGTTCGTATATCGGAGCCGGGTCGGGCAAGTTGCCTGGCCGTTAAAGAGTGTGACGGTTGTTCCGACGGGGACGATCCGGCTACTGCGACTCGTCGTCCGTCGGCACCACGTGCTTCTCCTCCGCGAAGTGGCAGGCCGAGTCGTGCTTCGCCGGGGTGTCCGTCAGTCGGAAGACGGCCGGGACGGCCAGCTCCGGGACCTCCAGCTCGCAGCGCTCCTGCGCCTTCCAGCAGCGGGTGCGGAAGCGGCAGCCGGAGGGGATGTTGGCCGGCGAGGGCACGTCTCCGGTCAGGATGATGCGTTCGCGGTGCTCCCGCGCGTCCGGGTCGGGCACCGGGACCGCGGAGAGCAGCGCCTGGGTGTACGGGTGCGTGGGGTGGTCGTAGATCTGCGCGTCCGTGCCGATCTCCACGATCCGCCCGAGGTACATGACACCCACCCGGTCGGAGATGTGCCGGACGATCGACAGATCGTGGGCGATGAAGACGTAACTCAGCGAGAACTCGTCCTGGAGCTTCTCCAGGAGGTTCACCACCTGCGCCTGGACGGAGACGTCGAGCGCCGAGACCGGCTCGTCCGCGACGATGATCTCCGGCTGGAGCGCGAGGCCGCGGGCGATGCCGATGCGCTGGCGCTGGCCGCCGGAGAACTGGTGCGGATAGCGGTTGATGTACTCCGGGTTGAGCCCGACCACGTCGAGGAGGTCCTGGACCTTGCGCCGCCGGTCCCCCTTCGGGGCGACCTCGGGATGGATCTCGTACGGCTCTCCGATGATGTCGCCGACCGTCATCCGCGGGTTGAGCGAGGTGTACGGGTCCTGGAACACCATCTGGATGTTGCGGCGGACCGCACGCAGGGCCTTCGGGGACAGCTTGGTGATGTCGTCGCCCTTGTAGCGGATCGAACCGGAGGTCGGGCGCTCCAGGTTGACCAGCATCTTGGCGACGGTCGACTTGCCGCAGCCGGACTCGCCGACGATGCCGAGGGTCTCCCCCGCAGTCAGGTCGAAGTCGACGCCGTCGACGGCCTTGACCGCGCCGACCTGCTTCTTGAAGAGGATGCCCTGGGTCAGCGGGTAGTGCTTGTACAGGTCCCGGACTTCGAGGATCGGCTCAGCCACGGAGGGCCTCCTGCCAGAAGTGGCACGCGCTGCGGCGTTCCTCCGACACTTCGTACAACGGCGGCTCGTCGGTGCGGCACACGTCCCGGGCGAGCGGGCAGCGCGGGTTGAAGGCGCATCCGGACGGGATGGCCAGCAGGTTGGGGGGCAGGCCCTTGATCGCGTAGAGCTCCTGGCCCTTCTGGTCCAGGCGCGGGATCGAGTCGAGCAGACCGCGGGTGTAGGGGTGGGCGGGCGCCTTGTAGATCTCGTGGACGGGGGCGGTCTCGACGATCCTTCCCGCGTACATGACGGCGATCTTGTCGGCGACGTCGGCGACGACGCCGAGGTCGTGGGTGATGAGGATGAGGCCCATGTTGAGCTCGCGCTGGAGCTCGGCCAGCAGGTCCATGACCTGGGCCTGGACGGTGACGTCGAGGGCGGTCGTCGGCTCGTCCGCGATGATCAGCTCCGGTTCGAGGGAGAGCGCCATCGCAATCATGATGCGCTGGCGCATTCCGCCGGAGAACTGGTGCGGATACTGCCCCACGCGTTCCTTGGCCGCCGGGATGCGGACCCGGTCCATGAGCTCGACGGCCTTGGCGCGGGAGTCCTTGCGCGACATGCCCTGGTGGACCTGGAACATCTCGCCGAGCTGGTCGCCGACGCTGATGACGGGGTTGAGCGAGGACAGGGCGTCCTGGAAGATCATCGCCATCTTGGCGCCCCGGACCTTGCGCCGCTCCTCCTCCTTGAACGCCAGCAGGTCCTGGCCCTGGAAGAGGATCTCGCCGCCGGTGATCTTTCCCGGCGGGATGTCGAGGATGCCCATGACGGCCTGGGCCGTGACGGACTTGCCGGAGCCGGACTCGCCGAGCACGGCCAGCGTCTCGCCGGCGTCGACCGAGTAGCTGACCCCGTTGACGGCCTTGGCCACCCCGTCCCGGGTGTGGAACTCCACGTGCAGATCGCGCACTTCGAGCAGCATGGGCGCCTACCTCAGCTTCGGGTCGAGGGCGTCGCGCACCGCGTCGCCGAGCATGATGAACGCGAGCACGGTGATGGCGAGCGCGCCCGCCGGCCAGAGCAGCATGTGCGGGGCGTTGCGGATGTACTGCGAGGCCGAGGAGATGTCGATGCCCCAGGAGACCGTCGGCGGCTTCAGCCCCACGCCCAGGTAGGAGAGGGTCGCTTCGAGCGAGATGTACGTACCGAGGGCGATGGTCGCCACCACGATGACCGGCGCGACGGCGTTGGGCGTGATGTGGCGCAGCAGCATCCGGGAGTTGGAGGCGCCGAGCGCGCGGGCCGCCTGGACGTAGTCGTTCTGTTTGGCGGTGATGACCGAGCCGCGGGCGATGCGGGAGATCTGCGGCCAGCCGAGGAGCACCATGAAGCCGATGACGGGCCAGATCGTGGTGCTGGTGACGACCGACAGCAGGACGAGTCCGCCGAGGACGACCGGGATGGCGAAGAAGACGTCGGTGATCCGGGAGAGGACGGCGTCCGAGCCGCCGCCGAAGAAGCCGGCGATGCCACCGAGCGCGGAGCCGAGGATCGCGACGCCGAGGGTGGCGAGGACGCCGACGCTCACGGAGGTCCGGGCGCCGTAGACCGTACGGGTGTAGACGTCGCAGCCCTGGCCGTTGAAGCCGAAGGGGTGGCCGGGCTGGGAGCCCTCCTGCGCCTTGGAGAGATCGCACTGGAGGGGGTCTCCGCTGGCGATCAGGGAGGGCCAGATGGAGATGATCACCAGGAAGATGATGATCAGGCCCGAGATGATGAAGACCGGGTTGCGGCGCAGGTCGTGCCAGGCGTCGGACCACAGGGAGCGCGGCTTGCCGCCCGGGCCGGTGCCGAGAGGGCCGCCGGGGGTCTTCTCCAGCGACTCGCCCTCTTCCATGGCGAGGTCCGTGCCGGCGCCCGCCCCCGTGTGGTCGATGGCGCGCCCGTCGTCGAAGGGCTCATGCGGCTGAAGAGGCTCAGGCATAGCGGATCCTCGGGTCAAGGACGGCGTACAGGAGGTCTACGAGCAGGTTCGCCACCAGGAAGACCAGGACGAGGACGGTCACGAAGCCGACGACGGTCTGGGTGCTCTGGCGCACGATGCCCTGGTAGAGCTGGTAGCCGACGCCATGGATGTTGAAGATCCGCTCGGTGACGATGGCGCCGCCCATCAGCGCGCCGATGTCGGCGCCGATGAAGGTGACCACGGGGATGAGCGAGTTGCGCAGCAGGTGGCGGGTGATGACCCGGCGGCGCGGCAGGCCCTTGGCGGTGGCGGTGCGGACGTAGTCGGCGCGCTTGTTCTCGGCGATGGACGTGCGGGTGAGCCGGGTGACGTAGGCGAGCGAGACGGAGGCGAGGACGAGGCCGGGGACGATCAGTTCGTTGAAGGGCGCCTCGGGCGAGACGGCGGGCTTGATCCAGCCCCACTTCACGCCGAGCAGCAGCTGGAGCAGCAGGCCGGTGACGAAGGTCGGGATGGAGATGACGACCAGCGTGAGCAGCAGCACGGTGGTGTCGATGGGCCGGCCGCGGCGCAGGCCGGTCAGGACACCGAGGCTGATGCCGATGATGATCTCGAAGAGGATGGCGATGATGGTGAGCCGGATGGTGACAGGGAAGGCGCTCGCCATCAGCTCGGTGACCGGCTGGCCGTTGAAGGCCGTACCGAAGTCGCCGGTGAAGAGATTGCCCATGTAGATCAGGTATTGCTGCCAGACCGGCTTGTCGAGACCGAACTCCTTCTCCAGCTGGGCGGCGGTCGCCGGGTCGCAGGCGCGGTCGCCGCAGAGGCCGGCGATGGGGTCGCCCATCACGTTGACCATCAGGAAGATCAGCAGGGTGGCGCCGATGAAGACCGGGATCATCTGCAGCAGACGCCGGATCACATAACGTCCCATGAGGGGCTCCGGTGGTGTGGGGAAGTCGTACGGCCCGGCACGCGGGGGGACGCGGGGCCGGGCCGTACGCCGACGAGCTGCGTCAGCCGACCTTGATCTCGTTGTAGACGGGGACGCTGAACGGGTTGAGCGCCACGTTGGAGACGCGCTCGGAGTAGCCGGCGCTGCCGTTCTGGTACCAGAGCGGGATGGCGCCCATGTCGTCGCGGAGGACCTCCTCGGCCTGCTGGAAGGTCTGGACGGCCTTGGCGATGTCGGACTCGGCGTTGGCCTGGTTGACGAGCTTGTCGAACTCCGGGTTGCTGTACTTGCCGTCGTTCGACGAGGCGTTGGTGTAGTAGAGCGGCTGGAGGAAGTTCTGGATGAGCGGGTAGTCCATCTGCCAGCCGGCCCGGAACGGGCCCGTCATCTTCTGCGTGCTGACCTGGCTGCGGAAGTCGGCGAAGGTGCCGATCGGGTTGCCGACGCAGGCCGTGTTGTTGCCGAGGGCGTTGTTGATGGAGTTGCAGACGGCGTCCACCCACTCCTTGTGGGAGCCGGTGTCGGCGTTGTACGAGATCCTCATCGTGCCGCCGGGGATGCCACCGCCCTCGGCCACCAGCTTCTTCGCTTCCGCCGCGTTGAACGTGCAGAAGTCACCGCAGACGTCTTTGAAGCCGCCGTCCTCGCCGAGGACCGGGGAGGTCCAGTCGACCGCGGGGGTCCGGGTCTTCTGGAAGATCGTGTCGGTGATCTGGTCGCGGTTGATCGCCATGGAGAGACCCTGGCGGAGCTTCTCCTGGCCCGGCTTGTTCCACGCGGGATCGTAGAACGGGAAGGAGAGGGTCTGGATGATGCCGGCGGGCTCGTTGATGTACCGGTCGCCGAGGTCCGCCTGGACGTTCTTGAGCTGGGAGGCGGGGATGTCGTCGACGAGGTCGAGGTTTCCGGCCGTCAGGTCGGTGTAGGCGGTGTTGTTGTCGGTGTAGACCTTGAGGGTCACGCCGCCGTTCTGTGCCTTGTCGGCGCCGGGGTAGCCGTCCCAGCGCTTGAGCTCCATCTGCGAGCCCTTGGTGTACGAGTCGATGGTGTAGGGGCCGTTGCCGATGGGCTTGTTCAGCCAGCCGGCGTGGTCGTCGAAGAACGCCTGGGGCAGCGGGGCGAAGGCCGCGTAGCCGAGGGTGACGGGCCAGGTCGAGAACTTCTGGGTGAGCTTGACGGTGAAGGTCTTGTCGTTGACGACCTTGAGGCCGGACATGGTCTCGGCGGTCGGCTCGCCCTGCTCGGGGTGGACCTGGTCGTAGCCCTCGATC
Source organism: Streptomyces sp. NPDC056222 (assembly GCF_042264065.1). Taxonomy (NCBI): domain Bacteria; kingdom Bacillati; phylum Actinomycetota; class Actinomycetes; order Kitasatosporales; family Streptomycetaceae; genus Streptomyces; species Streptomyces sp. NPDC056222. The sequence continues at coordinate 5,463 of NZ_JBHJTL010000177.1, forward strand.
TGACCGAAGAAGGTGGCGTTCTTCTGGTTGTTCTTCAGGCTGGCGCCGTAGTTCCAGGCGTCCACGAAGGACTTCGCGGTGACCTGCTCACCGTTGGAGAAGGTCCAGCCGTCCTTGACGGTCACGGTGAAGTTGATCGAGTCCGTCGTCTCGATGTTCTCGGCGAGCATGTTCGTGGCCTCGCCGGTCTTCGGGTCGTACTGGATCAGCCCCCGGAAAATCATCGAAAGGACCTTGCCGCCCTGCACCTCGTTGGTGTTCCCGGGCTCCAGCGGATTCTGCGGGTCGCCCCACGAGGAGCTCACGATCCCGTCGGCGCCACTTCCGCCTCCGTCGCCGCCACCGCCGCAGGCGGTCGCCATGAGGGCGACGGCGGCGGCCAATGCGGCCCACTTGGCATGCGTGGCTCCGCGCATGAGGTGCCTCCTGAGTGTCCCAAATCTTACGTAGGCCCCAATATCACCCCAGCGCGAGCGGTATGCACCTTATTGACATCCATCCGTTGAAACG
>NZ_JBHJTL010000178.1:0-5812 GCF_042264065.1 Streptomyces sp. NPDC056222
GCGTCCGGCGCGTCGGCCGTTCCGGCGCCGGGAGTCGCGGTGCCCGGCAGTGCCGTCAGGCCGGCGGTGTCGATGGCCTCCGTGTTCGGTGCGCCGCGAACTACGTGCCCGGGGTGTCCGGCTGGCACCTCGACCAGAACGGGTCAGCGGAGTTCAACGACATCACGATCCGCGGCGGCACGTCGCTCGGGGGTGAGGCGTTCTACTACGACGGCACCCCGGGCCCCGGGACGCTGGTCCTGGCCATCGCAGCAGCGGCCGGCACCGACCCCTACGGCAACGCCTACGAGGACGGGGTGACCGTGCTCGGGTCGACCGGCACGGTCAACATCAACACAGACACGGGTGTCGTCTGGTCCAACAACCTCGGGTCCCTGATCGAGATCATTGCGGGCGGGGCACAGGCCCTCCAGCAGCTCCGGCCCGCGACCGTTCCCGGGGTCACGTGGGCGGACGCTGCCCTGGGGACGAACCTGACCTCCACCCACGGCGCCGACACCCCGTCCCTGTTCCTCCAGTCCCCCAGCACGACCGTGAACACGGCCAAGTCGAGCATCCGGCTGCACGGCGGATCCCCGACCGTCAACGCCAACCGGATTGAGGCCGTCACCCAGGTGTTCGAGATCACCGGTTCGGTGACCGCGGCCAACCTCCAGGGCGGGCAGGCGTCCACCGCGGCACCCGGCGCCGGAGGCGGGGTCACGTCCGTCAACGTCGTGTTCCCGACTCCGTTCCCCAGCACGCCCGCGGTGACGATCGACCCCCGGTCCGCGGCCGACCCCTCCGGCACGGTGATTCGTGGCTATGTCGACAGCGTGACCACAACCGGTTTCACCATCCGCGCGTACCGCTCCACGAACGCGCTCACCAACTGGTCATGGATCGCTTACGCCTGACCTAGTGCACACCGCGTAGACAGGATGCACGCACATGAGTAGGGTCCCGGCCATGGCAACCGAGCCGCAGTACAAGAGCATCCGCGTGTCCGTGGACACGCACCAACGCGTGCACGACCTGGCCGCGCGGCTGGGCAAGAGCGCGGATGAGACCCTGCAATTCCTGCTGGGCGACCACACCGTCCGCATCCCCGCCGGGCCCGTGCTCCAGGACCGTTGGGAGGAGGGCGCACGCAAGGCCGGCCTGCCCCTGGCGGAGTTCGTCGTGGTGTGCGTGGAGGGCTCCATGACGTACGGCGCGCCCCCGTCCGGTCTTCAACTGGTGTTCGAGCACGTACAGGCGCTCACCCGGGCCGCGGGCGTCAAGCCGATCCCTGTCAACGTGAAGCCCACACGGCCCCCCGGCCCGTCCACACGGCGTGCACACCCGTGATCCGGCGCGCGCTCACGGCCGTCCTCGCGGTGGCCAGCACGGCCGTGCTGGTCTACCTCGGGGGCGCCGCCCTCACCCCGGCGCCCTGTGCGCCCCCGACCGATCTGCACCAGGAAAGGACGCCATGACCACCAAGAGCGACGGCACCGAGAACCCCCCGGGCACCGAGGCCGCGACCGAGGTCAAGGAGGAGGCCGCCGAGGTCAAGGAGGAGATCAAGGACACCAAGGAGGAGGCCGCCGAGGCACGCAAGGAGGGGGACACCGACCGGGCGGACCGCCTGGAGGCCAAGGTGACCGGCCTGGAGGGGAAGCTGGACACCCTCCTGGGCAAGATCGATTCCCTGATCAGCCGCCCGTTCCACCCCGCGCCCCAGGAGCGCGCCGACGACGCCGGCGCCACCGAGAGCACGGACAAGAAGGGGGCCGGCGCCGAGTCCATCGACACCTCTGCGGCGGCCGACGACACCCCCAAGCCGCGCCGCCGTACCGCGTCGCGCGGCTGGTTCGGCTCCCGCGTGGACGAGGACTGATCACCATGGCCGATCCGATGAGCTACCCGGAGTTCGCCAAGGCACTGCGGGCCGAGGGCCTGACCGTGGTCGAGGTCAAGACCGAGGGGAAGTCCCCCGCCAGCCACAACCGCAACCACAAGGGGCCCTGGGGGCCCGTGAACGGTGTGATGATCCACCACACCGTGACCAAGGGCAGCGCCAAGACCGTGGAGATCTGCCGCAAGGGCTACGAGGGTCTACCCGGGCCGCTCTGCCACGGCGTGATCACCAAGGACGGCAAGGTGCACCTGGTGGGCTACGGCCGCGCCAACCATGCCGGGCTCGGGGACGACGATGTGCTGCGCGCGGTCGTCGCAGAGACGGCACTGCCCGCGGACAACGAGGCGAACACCGACGGCAACCGGCGCTTCTACGGGTTCGAGTGCGAGAACCTCGGGGACGGCAAGGACCCGTGGCCCGCGGTGCAGCTCGAAGCGATCGAGCGGGCCGCCGCCGCGGTGTGCCGGCACCACGGGTGGAACGAGGGCTCCGTGATCGGGCACCTTGAGTGGCAGCCGGGCAAGATCGACCCCCGCGGGTTCACCATGGCGTCCATGCGCGCCCGGGTGAAGACCCGGCTCACGGGCAAGCCCAAGCCGCCGGCGGACCCCAAGCCCAAGCCCCCGGCCACCAAGCCGCCCGTCGCGACCAGGCCGCCCGGGCTCAAGGACGTGCAGCAGGACGCGCGGCTGGCCCGCCTGGAGGCCGAGGTGGATGCCCTCCAGGCGGATCGGGGGAAGTAGTCGCAACCGTCCCCGTATGGGGGTACGGTGCCGGTACGTCACATCGGTTCCCCCTCCCGCCCGTTGAGGGAACCACCCCGGCCCCCCGCGCCGCCCGAGTTGCTGTACCCCCTGTCAACTCGGTCTGGAGCGGGGGGTTTCGCGTCCCCCGGCCCCTACCAAGACCAGTGAAAACCTGTTAGGTTTATGCGCATGGCCCGCCCTTTCAAAGATCCGGCCGAACGGCTGGACCACCCCATCACGTGCCTGTTCACCGCACAGGAAAAGGCACAGATCGAGCGGACCGCGCAGCGCTTCGGCATCTCCAAGGCCGCCGCCGTACGACTCCTCGTACGCGTCGCTCTGGAGTCCGAAACACCCATCACTCCCAAGTGACCCGAAAGAGGCAGACCTGTGATCGACACTCACATGTCACCCGAACCCAACGACGACGACCAGCCGCCGATGTTCCCGGCCCTCTCCATCCTGGAACGCCAGACCCCCCCCGCCCGTTACGGCCGTGAGCCGTTCTGGCGGGCGCCGGTCACCCCCCCGTCCCGGGACGTCTACATCCCGCACTGGAACTGGATCGGCATCCACGAGATCCCCGCCGACCGCGAGGCCCTCACCCTGGACGCGAACGGCGCCTACCTGGCCGCGATCGGCGCGGTGCAGGTGGCGCACTCCCACCTCAAGGAGACCGGCGGCATCCACCACGGGGAGTACCCCTCCCCCCGCCAGGTGCTCCCCGGGTACTACCGCGTCCGCACGCCGTACTGGGCGTTCTCGGGCACGATCGTCTCGCCCCTGGGGGATTCCTCCCGCACCGAGACGGAAGAGTCCCTGTGGGTGGCCCACCCCACGCTCCAGCTCATGTTGGAGCTGCACGAGCAGGGCGCGCTCGCGGACGTGGTGATCTACGACTCCTGGACCAGCGACGTGCGCACCGACTTCCGCGACTGGTCCGCCACGCTGCGGGAGCTGCGCCTGACCCGTCTCGACGCGATCGACCAGGCGCAGACCGACGCCACCCGCAAGGCGGCCGAGGACCAGTACGACGCGTTCAAGGAGGGCTACTCCGCCGCCCTGTCGATGATGCTCACGGGCGAGAAGTGCCGCACCCGGCGCCCCGACTGGAATCACGCCGTTCTCGCGCACGCGTCCGCCGCGATGTGGCGCAAGGCGTGGCGCTGGACCGAGACCGGCCGGCCCCTCATCTCCATGGGTGCCACCGACGAGATCACCGTGATCGGCGCGGACCTCCCCGAGGTCATGAGCAAGCCCAAGCCCCCCTTCAAGTACGACCCGACCGGACGCCAGCTCGGTGCCCTCAAGCCCAAGCCGAACGCCGCCCCGGTCCGCACCGACCAGCGCGCGCAGGACGTGCCCATGGTCCTGGACACCGACGGGGACGACATCCTGTGACCGTCCTCCTCCTGGCCCTGGCCGCCGTAGCCACCTCGGTGGCCGCGGCGGTCGCGGCCGTCCAGTCACGCGCCGCCACCCGCAGACTGCGCGCCCTGGTCCGCCAGCAGGCCGCCCGCAGCGCACAGGCCGCCACCGACCGCGCCTTCGTCATATGGGCCAACTGGACCATGCTCACGGTCACCGACCGGGACGGCATGATCCAGGCCGCCACTCTCCGCCAGCTCTACACCACCGGCTACTGGGACCGCATCTGGGACAACCCCGTCGCAGTCGCGCTCTGGCACGGAGACCCCGACACCCTGACCGCCTACGCCGACGACGAGGGGAGCGACCGTGCCTGACCTTGCCGCAGCTCTAGATGCCGCCCTCAGCGCACGCTACCCCCGCAACGAGGTACGCACCCCCATCACGCAGCGCCGCGGCCTCCAGGCGCGCATGAACCAGTTGGAGAACCTGTTCACGCCCAAGAAGGGGGACACGGACCGGCGCAGCGCCATAACGCGCGCGGCCGAGGCCGCCGGCATCCCGGTGCGCACCTGGCGCGACTGGCGCGCGGGCAAGGGCCAGTCCGCCCGCAACCTCCGCAAGCTGGAGACGGCACACAACCGGTTGATCACCATCCCCCGCTTCAGGCAGCGCGTGAACAGCACCCCCGCACCCAACCGGGTCAGCGTCACCGCGTCGATCAACTGGAACGGCTACAAGAACCGCACCGAGCACCGGTCGACCACCCTGGAAGGCATGCGACGCGTCATGGTCGCAGTCATCCGCGCGTGGACCACCGCCGGACCCGAGGCCGCCGCAGACACCCTCCAGCGCGGCGCCGCATCGGCCTACAACACCCAGAGCATCGCATTCGAGGGAAACGACGTAGAGGTGGACTTCCCGTGACAGACCGACCCACAGAACCCCACTGCTCTGCCCCCGGGTGCGGGCGCCCCGAGGAGCCCGACCACCTCGGACTCCGCCAGGGCCACCGATTCCGCCAGGTCATGGAAGTGCAGCCGCTCGCGGCCGATGCCACCATGCCCCGCATCGACATGCAGGCCCCCTACTGCTACGCCGCCTACCGCTTCGACCAGACGCCCCCCGAGATGATCTCCTGGGGATCCTGGGACGAAGCCCCCGGCCCGTTCGTGGAGGCGTACCACGCGGCCACCCACCAGGTGAGCTACATCCGCGTGCAGCACCAGTACTACGGGCCCATGAAGGTGAGCATCTGGCAGCGCCGCGCCGATGAGCACTACTCCCAGGCACCGCCGGCCGACGCGTACGCGCTGTACGTCGGCGACCCCAACGACACCATGCGCGCCGAACTGGCGGCACTCCGGGAACGCGCGGACAAGGGCTGCACCCACCCCGCCGGCGAACCGTGCTTCGGCAAGCCGCGCCCCGTCGACGGACCCGGCTGCACACCGACCATCGTGGAGGACTGACATGCCCAAGGAACGCTCCAGCGAGAAGAAGGCCGCGCGCCAGCTGGCCGCCGCCCGCGGCATCCCGTACACCGCAGCACTGCGCCTGCTGCGAGAGCAGCGGGACACCCCGCTCCCCGTGCCCACGGAGGCCGACCTCCTGACCGCCCTACGCGGCAAGGTGGCCGACGACGACCCCCCGCCGGCCGTCGTGCCCACCGAGGAAGAGCCCCCCGGCGCCTACTGCGCCTGTGCCGACCCGGCCTGCCCCACCGCCGACGGGCAGTACTCGCACTGAACATGGAGAGGCCCCCGTCAAGATCACGCTACGGGACCAGCGGACCGACGGCGACGCGGTCGGCGCG
>NZ_JBHJTL010000179.1:0-5768 GCF_042264065.1 Streptomyces sp. NPDC056222
CAACTAATCTGGCGTTGATTTTTGGCACGCTGTTGAGTTCTCAAGGAACGGACGCTTCCTTTGTACTCACCCTCTCGGGCTTTCCTCCGGGCTTTCCCTTCGGTCTTTCGTGTTTCCAGCTTAGCAGATCCGATTTCCGTTTCTGCCACCCGCTGGAGCGGGCTGCCAGTCCGTTCTTCGCTTTCGCGTTTCCCTTTCCGGCGATTCCGACTTTATCAGATTCATTTCGGCCGACCTAATCGGTGGCTTCGTGATTCGAATAAGTAATCGGGATGGCTCCGTGGAAATCAACTTCCCGACCGGAGCGAGAGAGATTCTAGCTGCTGGCCTTCGAACTTGTCCAGTCCGAGGCAACCGTTCAAATCTACCTCCCCACGCGGACCGTGTCAACGGTTTTTGTGGGCGAGGAGGAGACTAGCAGGTCAGCGGGGTGGTCCGCACATCAGGCAGCCGTCGGCAGGGCCGCGCTGCGGTCGGTCTCCTCGAGATCGCCCGTGTCACCCGCTCGGGCCGCACGGCCGCCCAGGACATAGACGTAGACGAGAAATGCCAGTTCAGCCGCGACGCCGATGGTGATGCGCGCCCAGGTCGGGAGGCCCGACGGGGTGACGAAGCCTTCGATGAGGCCCGAAAGGAACAGCACCAGGGCCAGGCCGATCGCCATTCCCACGGCCGCGCGGCCCTGCTGGGCGAGGGCGGAACGACGGGTCATGGGGCCGGGGTCGATCAGGGTCCATCCGAGGCGCAGTCCGGTGCCGGCGGCGACGAAGACCGCGGTCAGTTCGAGGAGGCCGTGCGGGATGAGCAGGCCCAGCATGATGTCGAGGCGTCCTGCCGAGGACATCAGGCCGATGGCCACGCCGAGGTTCAGCATGTTGAGGAAGAGGATCCAGAGCACCGGGACGCAGAGGAACGCACCGAGGACCAGGCACATGGCGGCGGCCTGGGCATTGTTCGTCCAGACCTGGGCGGCGAAGGATGCCGCCGGATGGCTCGAGTAGTACGTCTCGTACTGGCCGCCCGGGCGGGTCATCTCGCGGAGGTCGGCCGGAGCGCCGATCGCGGACTGGACCTCGGGGTGGGTGCCGATCCACCAGCCCATGACGGCCGCGACGAGTATGGAGAGGACGGCCGTCGGGACCCACCAGTGGCGGGAGCGGTAGACGGCGGCCGGGAAGCCGGCCGTGAAGAAGCGGGTCACGTCGCGCCACGAGGAGCGGCGGGTGCCGGTGACCGCGGCGCGGGCGCGGGCGACGAGCTGGGTGAGCCGGGCCGTGAGCATGGGGTCCGGAGCGGCGGACTGGATCAGCGAGAGATGGGTGGCCGTCCGCTGGTAGAGGGAGACGAGCTCGTCGGCCTCGGCGCCGCTGAGCTTTCCGCCTCGACGCAGGAGGTGGTCGAGGCGGTCCCACTCGGCTCGGTGGGCGGTGACGTAGACGTCGAGGTCCATGATCGGCTGCTGCTCCAGGCACTGGGTGCGTACGGGTCCGTACTACTGCGGCGCGCTGCGGGTCAGCTTGGCAGACTGTCGTACCAAGGGGTCGGGAAGGTCGGAGAAGGGTGGGCGCCGTGAGCGGGGTTGTGACGGGGGATGCCGTCGTACTGGGGTTGCAACCGGCGCGGCTGCCTAGCCGGGCGCTGGCGCTGGTCCTCGATCTTCTGGCCGTGTGGGCGGTCTATCTGCTGATCACGGTGGGGCTGGCGATGGCCACCGCCTCGTTGGACGAGGCCGCGCAGATGGCGATCTCGATCGCGTCCTTCCTGCTGGTGCTGGTGGGGGCGCCTATCGCGGTGGAGACGCTCTCGCACGGGCGGTCGCTGGGGAAGCTCGCCTGCGGGCTGCGGGTGGTGCGGGACGACGGGGGGCCGATCCGGTTCCGGCACGCGCTGGTGCGCGGGGCGATGGGGGTCGTGGAGATCCTGATGACGTTCGGGGTCGTCGCCTGTATCGCTTCGCTGGTGTCGGAGCGGGGGCGGCGCATCGGGGACGTGTTCGCGGGGACGCTGGTCGTACGTGAGCGGGTGCCGGCGGCTCGGAGCGCGGTCGTGCCCCCTCCTCCGCCGTGGCTCGTGGGTCGGTTCGCCGAGCTGGATCTGTCGGCGGTTCCGGACGCGCTGTGGCTGGAGATACGGCAGTACCTGACGCGGATGCGGCAGTTGGACCCGGGCGTGGGGCGGAGGCTCTCGGAGCGGCTTGCCGATGAGCTGGTCGCACGGACCGGAACGCCTCCCCCGCCGGGTGTGCCCGCGGCGGCGTATCTGGCCGGGGTGGTCGCCGAGCGGCAGGCTCGGGAGGCTCGTCGGGCCTTCGCCTCGGCGGGGCAGGGCGGGGGCGGGCAGCTGCCCGGGTTCGTTGCTCCCGTGGTGCAGCCGGTGAGCGCGGCTTCGGCGGCGAAGGTGGAGAACGTCCCTCCCGCCGTCGGGCCCGTGGCGCCGCCTGTCGTTGCGTCGGAGGTACGTGATGCGGGCGCGTCGACCGGGTTCGCGCCGCCGGCCTAGGGCCAGACGGACGGCGGGGTCTCGAGGGCTTCGAGTTCGATGCCGGGGGCGGAGAGGACCACGTCGCCGGCGATGTGGAGCGTGTGCTGCTCCCCCGTGTCCAGGGCGTTGACCTGGTACTCGTCCACGATCAGACGGCCGTTGTCAGTGGCGTGCGTTTCACTGTTCACCAGGGCCCAGGACTGGTCGATCGTGAGGGGGGCGAGCACGGGATCCGTGAAGGCGACGAGCCGGACGCGGGTCGCGGGGGAAGCGGGGGTGAGACGCAGGAGTCGCGTGATCGCGACGAGGAACGCCGGTGAGGTGCCGGTGAAGGCATGGGCGCGCACATTGCCTTCCGTGGCATGCGTGCCGGTGGGGTCGGTACGGACCCAGGTGACGCCGTCGAGGGCGGCGCCGCGGACCTGCCAGCTCGCGGCGTGGAGTTCGAGGCGGATGGGGCGGCCGAGTTCGTCGATGGCCAGGTCGACGGAGCCGGCGTGTTCGCCGGAGGGGGTGGTGGTCTGTGAGACGTAGCGCCAGCCGGAGGGACCGGGCGCGCAGTTGAAGTGCTCTTCACCGAGGGGGGTGTGATCGTGCGGATCATGGAGCGAATAGCGGCCGCGGGGCATGGGTCCTCGGGGTGCTTGCTGGGGCGATAGACGGGGCAGGCCCCCGGCACGGGGGTGCGGGGGCCTGCCTTTTCCTCTACGGGTGACCGGGACGGGCGTGTGTCAGTGCACGGGCGCCGTCGGTCCCGGCATCAGTAGCGGTAGTGGTCCGGCTTGTACGGGCCTTCGACCTCGACGCCGATGTAGGCGGCCTGCTCGGGGCGCAGGGTCGTGAGCTTCACGCCCAGGGCCGCGAGGTGGAGGCGGGCGACCTTCTCGTCGAGGTGCTTCGGGAGCACGTAGACGTCGGTCGGGTACTCCTGCGGCTTGGTGAAGAGCTCGATCTGGGCCAGGGTCTGGTCCGCGAAGGAGTTCGACATCACGAAGGACGGGTGACCGGTCGCGTTGCCGAGGTTCAGCAGACGGCCCTCGGAGAGGACGATCAGGACCTTGCCGTCGGGGAACTTCCAGGTGTGGACCTGAGGCTTGACCTCGTCCTTGACGATGCCCTCGATCTTGGCGAGGCCGGCCATGTCGATCTCGTTGTCGAAGTGGCCGATGTTCCCGACGATGGCCTGGTGCTTCATCTTGGCCATGTCGGAGGCCATGATGATGTCCTTGTTGCCGGTCGTGGTGATGAAGATGTCGGCCGTCTCGACGACGTCGTCCAGGGTCGCGACCTGGTAGCCGTCCATCGCCGCCTGGAGGGCGCAGATGGGGTCGATCTCGGTGACGATGACGCGGGCGCCCTGGCCGCGGAGGGACTCGGCGCAGCCCTTGCCGACGTCGCCGTAGCCGAAGACGACCGCGGTCTTGCCGCCGATGAGGACGTCGGTGGCGCGGTTGATGCCGTCGATCAGGGAGTGGCGGCAGCCGTACTTGTTGTCGAACTTCGACTTCGTGACGGCGTCGTTCACGTTGATCGCCGGGAAGAGGAGGGTGCCGGCCTGGTGCATCTCGTACAGACGGTGGACACCGGTCGTGGTCTCCTCGGTCACGCCGCGGATCTCGGACGCCAGCTGGGTCCACTTCTGCGGGTTCTCGCCGAGGGTCCGGTTGAGGAGACGGAGGATGTGGCCGTACTCCTCGCTGTCCGCGGTGGACGGGTCCGGAGCGGAGCCGGCCTTCTCGAACTCGACGCCCTTGTGGACGAGGAGGGTGGCGTCACCGCCGTCGTCCAGGATCATGTTCGGGCCGCCGGTGGGCGTGTTCGGCCAGGTCAGGGCCTGCTCGGTGCACCACCAGTACTCCTCCAGGGTCTCGCCCTTCCAGGCGAAGACCGGGACGCCGGCGGGGGCCTCGGGGGTGCCGTTCGGGCCGACGGCGATGGCCGCGGCGGCGTGGTCCTGGGTGGAGAAGATGTTGCAGGACGCCCAGCGGACCTCGGCGCCGAGGGCGACCAGGGTCTCGATGAGGACGGCGGTCTGCACGGTCATGTGCAGGGAGCCGGTGACACGGGCGCCGGCGAGCGGCTGCTGCTCGGCGTACTCGCGGCGGATCGACATCAGGCCGGGCATCTCGTGCTCGGCCAGCGTGATCTCCTTGCGGCCGAAGGCGGCAAGGGACAGGTCGGCGACCTTGAAGTCCTGCTGGGTGGCGGCAGTCGTCATGACTGGGCTGCTCCTCGTGGATCGGGTTCGAGGGTCGTTTGAAGCGCCTGACACCGCGTCTGGGGTCGTGCGGGCATACGAATGCCCGGGAGATCCCGCGGTGCAGTCGTCGGAGGCCCTCTCTCCCTCGGCCGGCCCGCGTGGGACCGCCCGACCGCCATCAGCAGCGACGTCTGGCTGGTCACGAATCTACACCGATCAGCGCAGCGGCCCACAGTCCGCCCAGCCCGGGATTCGGCCGGTTCCGACCTCGACAACCCGCTCGGAAACGGTCCGGGCGGGGCTGACACCCGCCCCGGGCAGGGTGCGGGCCTTGCGCGGATGATCACGTGGGGCCTGCCCTTTCGCGAGCGGGCGGGTGAGTGAGAACCAGGGAGTGGGACGGATGAGACCGGGGCGGGACTGCGGATCACGGGGTGGGTGCTGCTGCCCGTGGGGATACTGCTGTTGGCGGGGGCGGTGCTGACGGGGGTGTTCGTGTACGGCGGCCACAGGGTCGGCGGGGATTCGATGAGTCCGACCTACGGCAGGGGGGACGGCGTCTTCACCGAGAAGATCGACCCGGCGGACGTGCGGCGCGGAGACATCGTCCTCTTCGATCTGTCGGCAGGCATCCCGGACAGCAATGAGATCGGCATGCAGCGGGTGATCGGCGTCGGCGGCGACCGGGTGAGCTGCGACGGCCGGCAGGTGTTCCTCAACGGCACACCGCTCGTCGAGAAGTACGTCGCCGGGGGCGACCCGTCCGGGGACGGGATGGTCTACGACGTGAAGGTGCCGGAGGGCCGGCTGTTCTTGCTCGGTGACAACCGGGTCAACTCGCTGGACTCCCGCTACTTCGGGCCGGAGGGCAAGGGCGGGACCATTCCCGCCGACGCCGTGCGTGAGCGGGCGCACGACAACGAGAACATTCTCTACGCCATCGCGTTCGTCGCGCTCCTCGGTGTCGGCGCGACCATGACCGGGTTCGGCTGCGGACTCGCCGGGTGGATGGTCGGCCGTCGGCGCAAGCCGGTCCCCGTTCCTTCCCCGCAGGTATGAGAAGAGGCCCCCGGGACCGTGTCGGTCC
>NZ_JBHJTL010000180.1:0-5288 GCF_042264065.1 Streptomyces sp. NPDC056222
TCCGAGTGTTCCCAGGTGCGCCGGTAGAAGTCGATGATCTGATCGCGGGTCTCGTCCTCGGTCGCCCACAGGTCGCTGCCGTTGGAGTCCTGCCATCGGGGCAGGGGTTCCGGGGAAGGGCGGTCGAAGACCTCGCCGAAGTACCTCGCCTCGACGGTGGCCACGTGTTTGACCAGGCCGAGGAGGTTGGTCCCGGTCGCTGTCAGAGGTCGGCGGGTGTCGTATTCGGACAAGCCGTCGAGTTTCCAGAGCAGCGCTTTGCGGCCTGCCGCAGTCTCCCGTGCAGTTTGTTTTTCGCGAATTCGTCGATCATGCGGCATGAGCCTGCCATGGGCTGCTGGTGGTCTCAAGATCCCGTACGTGGTCCGCAACGACCGGCAGAGCCGAGGCCTGGCCATGGCCGCCGCCCTGACCTGCTACAAGAAGCTCGCGAGACTTGCCACGTGAGACAACCTCTTAGAGGACGTCTTAGTTGGTGATTCGGCGGTAGCAGATGAGTGCTGCGGCGATGCCGACGAAGCCAAGAAAGTGATCTGCCAGACGTTCGTACCGGCGATGCAGGCGACGGAATCCGTTTATCCAGGCCACGGTCCGCTCGACCACCCAGCGGTGCCGGCCGAGTCGCTCCGATGACTCGATGCCTTTGCGTGCGATACGAGGAGTGATGTTCCGGTCTCGTAGCCATCGCCGCAGGTGAGGGTAGTCGTAGCCCTTGTCTCCGTGGAGCTTCGCAGGACGGCGTCGGCGTGGTCCACGACGCGAGCGAATCGGCGGGATGCCCCGGACGAGGGGCTCGAGTCCTTGGCTGTCATGGGTGTTCGCCCCCGAGATGCCGACTGAGAGAGGGAGTCCGTTGCGGTCGGTGAGCAGGTGGATTTTGGATCCCATCTTGCCTCGATCGGTCGGATTCGGTCCCGTCAGAGCCCCCCTTTGAGTGCCCGGAGAGTGACCGAGTCGATGGCGCATCGGGACCAGTCGAGGATGCCGTCGGAACCGAGCTCGTCGAGGATCACGCGGTGGAGCTTCGCCCAAACACGGGCTTCGGTCCACTGCGAGAACCGGCGGTGGACGGTCTGCCAAGACGCCCCGAAGACCGGTGGAAGCTGCCGCCACGTGCAGCCGGAGGTGGCGACGAACAGGATCGCAGCCAGGACCCCACGGTCGTCAGCTCTGCGACGTCCGCCCCCTTGGGGACGGACCGGTGCCTCGGGCACCACACGCAGGAAGAGTTCCCACAACTTGTCCGGCACCAGCCGCTGCATCATCTCCATGCCATCACAACGAGGGCCCCGGCTGCCCGGGGACATGGGATGTGGTCGATGCTGTCGGAGACGTTGCCCGACAGCATCTTCGAGGAACCATGACCGACTACCTGCAGGCCGTCTTCGACATGCTCGGCCCGGCGGAGAGCCGATATGCCGATCCTGCCGCGTGGCTTCGTCTGGAGCAGGAACTCGGCAGAGAGCTCCCCACGGATTACAAGGCGATCGTCGACGCCTACGCACCGGTCCAACTCAACGGCCACCTTTACCTCTCATCTCATCCGGCTTGCGCATGGCGGGAGCTGGGCGAGGAGATCCGGTCGACGTCGAGGATCTGGGCGGAGAGCCTGTGGGAGTCCTACGACCTGGAGCCCGACGAGGATCCCCGCGTGATCTGCAACCGCCCGCAGATCACCTTCGGCACCCCTGACGGGCTCATCCCACTCGCCGGCACGGACCAAGGAGCCGCCATCTTCCTTGCCCCAGAGGTCCACGGATTTCCCGACGGCCTGGTGGCTCAGGGGGCAGAGGGCGAATGGGCTGGCCACCCTATGACCTTCGCCGAGTGGCTGTACCGCTATCTGATCGGCGAGGAGATGGCCGGCTGGGACAGCGCGTCCTTTTACCCCGGCCCCGTCCGGCTGGAGTACCTGCCCACAGAACCGGGAGAACGCACCCGCGAGGCATACGGCCCAGAGCGCGGCATGTGAGGTCCGCACCAGATGAGACGACTTCTTAGGGACTGTCACGCGACGCGACGCTCGCGTCCTTCGCAACCAGGCGATTAGCGGGGTGGGCGGCGCTCTTTCGTGGAACTCCCGGGGGAAGAACAGGAGCTAGGGTTCGGAAGACTCCATCCATGACGTCGTCCGTGTACCCAGCTACTGTTTCCGACGCCTGGAGGAGAACTCCGCCGCTGTCGAGCTCATAGACCCCGTGAAATGCCCCTGACTGCGAAAGGCTCCCAGCTCCCCCGAGTCGCTCCGCAAGCTCACTGGGGCAGAGGGTAACCCATGCGTACCCACGGAGGACGTCGCGCGCTTCCACTACGGAGTCCTTATGCTTCCTCCTCAATCCAATGTCCAAATTCGTGCGGTTGCTGAAGCTCCCATATTCCACTCGCCCGAATCCTGGATTCATCGATTTCATGACATCTCGCAGCGATTCTGAGATCCATGCACAGTATTCGGCACTAGCCAGCGCCTCATCGCCACAGTGGAGCCCTATAGAGAGCGTAACGTGATCGGTGCCGGATGAAATCTGAGAAGCCTTTACTCGCCCGATCTCTACCTCCCCGGAGAAGTACACGAGGCTCGCCGAGTAGGGGATCGGGGTGAGCTCGTCGAGGAGATGACGCCACCCCCCTCGGTCACTCGTGAAGCGTTCAGTCTCCGCACCGTCGGCGCGACAGATCGACGCAATAGAGGTAACGGCACCGCTTCCCGACGATTCCCATTCCGTCAGCGCGGAAAATAGCGTCGACAGAGCCCCGTTGAACCAGTCCTCGACAATTCGCGAGCTCGGATTGTCTACATCGACCTCGACATACAGATCCATTGCTCTCCTCGCGTGGTCCGTCTGGGGATCGTCGCACTGGCCACCGACAGTGAGGTCACGTCGGGGCGCCACAGAAGCTGAGCCAGAGTTCCTCCCCTTGGGCAAGGCCAGGTAATAGCTGGTTATTGGCGGTATGTCTGGGTTCGGTCTCCGTTGGACACCGCGTGACCGAGAACGACACTCATCCGCGCGCGGCCTGGTCAAGATCGAGATCACTGCCGACGACCGGGAAGCAGCGAGGACGGCGGCGGAGCGGATCGTGGGGCTGTGGCTTGCGAGCTCCATCTCGACCAGGCCCGTTCCCGATCAGGAGTTCCGGGCGGTCATCCATGCCGACATCGACCGCAGCCCTGCCGAAGGTGGCCGCCCTGACGCGTACCCGCTTCGCGGGCAGGAGTGACAGCCCTCGGGACAGGGATTGCTGTTTCTCCCGGCTGATCGGCCGGCCCTGCAGGGACGTCGCCTGCGCGCGGCTGCTTCATCGCCACATGTTGAGCCTGATCTGGTCGAAGAGTATTTCCCATTCGCCTTCTTCGTCTGTGAAGGGTGTGGGATCGACACCGGTGATCTCCTGAGTCATACGATCCACGATGTGTGCACGCTGCTCGTCCTCGTCGTTTCCCAGCTTCAGGTAGTCCACCCGTCCTTGGTTCAGGACGATGAGGGCGTGTACGAGGCTTGAGATGTCCGCGTGCATCGGCTGGTAGCCGATCTCTCCTTCCGGAAATGCGTAGACCCGCCCGTCCCGCGGGTCGAGTGCGACTGTGGCGTAGATGAAGTCGCCGATCGTCTCCCAGGTCTCGGCTTCCGGCGGCAGTTCGGATCCGGCTCGTTCGAAGGACGCCTTCAGGCTCGGGCCGAAACGCAGGCGCCGCGCACTGTCGTCCTCCGGATCCATCCGAGGGCCGAAGAACTTGTTCTCCGGGAGTCCGACAGTTGCCAGGAAGTTGGCCGTCGGCCCATGCAGATGCCCAGGTGCTGCCTGTGGGAAGTAGGTGACGGAGGTGAGACCGAATGCCTCGATCACGGCTTCCGGGGTGATGTGGGTAAGAATGTTGGACCTGTCTGTCATGGGTGACCTTGGCTCTTGCTCGCGGCCGCGAGGCTGGGGGAGTGGGTCATGATCTCAAGGTCACCGTCGGTATCCTGACGAAGGTGTTCACCGCCGAGCAAGGGCTGGGCGGCTTGCGCTGAAGGAAACACAAGTTATCGCCGTCGCCCAGACTCCTTCATCTATCCCTGAGGCCAGGCGGCGACCGTCTCCTATGCTCGGGCCATGGACGGATACCACGGCCTGACGGCATTGATCGAATCGGCGTGGGAGGAGCTGCACGGCTCCGATGCGGGCCGCCGGGACCTCTGCCTGGATGTCGTCAGCGACGTCCTGGGGACGGGCCGCCTGACACCGGATGACGCCGAGCAGGCCGTCGAGCGCCTAGTCACGGTCGCGCTGTCCGATGAGGGCTACCCAGTGCGGGAGTCCGCGCTGCACGCAGCCTGCACCGCCTCCGCGAACTACAAGCTTCCCTACCGGGTGGTGGAGCCGCTCGCCGCCGGTGCGGACGTACTCGAACCCTTGCTCCTGGGCTACGTCCTGGCCATCCTCGGCGCAACTCACGACCAAGCGGCGCTACCGGTTGTTGAGCAGTTCCTCCAGCACCCCCACCCCGAGGTGCGCAGGGAGGCAGCAGAGGCAGTGAAGGAACTGCGCTGGAGCCGGGGGTCCGCCCAGGGAGAAACGACCCTGTAGCTCCGGCCGCTGCAGGAGCGCCCGATCGCATGGTGGTCGGGCTCGCCAACGGGGGCCCCTTTTGACGGGCCCCCGCTGCGTTCTGGTGGGCGCGCACGATGGTGGAGTCGATCGAGACGACCCAGCCCAGGTCGCCCTTGGCGTCGGCCTGGGCGAGCAGGGCGCTTAAGACACGCCCGGATCAGCGATCGTACGGTCGGAACGGCACGGCCGGGAGGATCAGCCCATCGCTGAAGGCCGGTCAAGGTCGAGCGCCGGGGCCGGCAGGTCGAACTCACAGATCTCCATCCCGGCGAACGAAGTACGGTCCTGGTCGAATTGAAGCCACACGCGGGGCGCCTCGTCGTCGAGATGAAGCCAGGTGCTTTTGGCACGGTTGGCCGGAGCCGTTTGAAGGTTTGTGCAGGTCGGGCTGCACCCGCACACCCATGGAAACGCAACCCCGCCATGGCCTGGGCCATGGCGGTCTCACCCTCCGAGGCCAGCGCCGCATTGAGGAACGACACCCGCGCGGGATAGACGTTCCGCAAGCAGTGGCGGTTTAAGTCTCGGTCACATGGTCAGGCTAGCTGTCCCCAGTGTGCTCCAGTCTCGTCAGCACCTAGATCCATAAGAAAGGCCCTAGCTCTCGATCGTGCGCAGGTGGCCCTTGGGCGGTTCACCTCCGCTCGAGCGGAGGTGAACCGCCCCCCCCGCGGTGGGGAGAGGTTGGCCCGGCC
>NZ_JBHJTL010000181.1:0-5274 GCF_042264065.1 Streptomyces sp. NPDC056222
CCTCGAACGTAACCCTTTAACCGTTTCGCGCACCCCTGAAACGTGCGGATGGATGGCTGCGCACCCTTGACAGCGGGGTGTTCGGTTGCCGACACATCGGGCCGGGTCCGGCGGATTGTGTTGCTGCGGAGCGGTGACACGCCATAGAGTCGCCAACCGTCGGCATGGTGCCACGCTGACCTATCGATAAATGTTCCTGGTCACATCCAAGGAGGTAAGACGACTTGTGAATGAGTCGACATTTACTCCCGGGGGCGGACAGCCAGGAATCCCTGTCGGCTCCGTCGCTGTCCGTACCTTCGCGACCAACGCGACGCATCAGCCCATGACGACAGCCCACACGATGAAGATGATGGACGGCCTACACGTGAACGCCACGGCCGGCAACGAGAGTGGCCGAGAGTCCACCCACTTCGCCGCCTACGACGAGGTGCCCGAGGGGCACTTCTACGACCCTGACGCCGAGTACGAGCCCGACCCGGAGTACGCGGCCACCCTCGCACCCGACGCTGCCCGTCAGCGCCGCGAGCGGATCGGCCCGACCGGACGGCCCCTGCCGTACTTCCCGATCCCGGGTCCGCTGACCGATCACGGACCCGCGAAGATCATCGCGATGTGCAACCAGAAGGGCGGCGTCGGCAAGACCACGTCGACCATCAACCTGGGTGCCGCGCTCGCGGAGTACGGACGGCGGGTGCTGCTCGTCGACTTCGACCCGCAGGGAGCCCTGTCGGTCGGACTCGGTGTGAACCCCATGGAGCTCGACCTCACCGTCTACAACCTGCTCATGGAGCGGGGCATGTCGGCGGACGAGGTGCTGCTCAAGACCGCAGTGCCCAACATGGACCTGCTGCCGAGCAACATCGACCTCTCGGCCGCCGAGGTGCAGTTGGTCAGCGAGGTGGCGCGCGAGTCGACGCTGCAGCGCGCCCTGAAGCCGCTGATGAACGACTACGACTACATCGTGATCGACTGTCAGCCCTCGCTCGGCCTGCTGACCGTGAACGCCCTGACGGCGGCTCACAAGGTCATCGTGCCGCTGGAATGCGAGTTCTTCGCGCTGCGCGGTGTGGCCCTGCTGACCGAGACGATCGAGAAGGTCCAGGAGCGGCTCAACCCGGAGCTGGAGCTCGACGGCATCCTCGCCACGATGTACGACTCCCGTACGGTGCACAGCCGCGAGGTGCTGGCGCGCGTGGTCGAGGCCTTCGACGACCACGTCTACCACACCGTCATCGGCCGTACCGTGCGCTTCCCGGAGACCACCGTCGCCGGTGAGCCGATCACGACGTACGCGTCGAACTCGGTGGGTGCCGCCGCCTATCGTCAGCTCGCCAGGGAGGTGCTCGCCCGGTGTCACGCCGAGTGAGTCTGCCCGGCGCCGACGAACTGTTCCGTACGACCGGGGGGATGGCGCTGCAGTCCTCCTCGCCCCGTGGCCGGGTACCGGCTCCGGCGGGCGAGAGCGACACGGAGGCGGCGGAGGGATCCGGCTCGGCGTCGGCGTCCGCCGCTCCTGCCGGCTCAGCCCCGGGCTCCGCTTCCGCCGAGCACTCGGCGGCGGAGCCCGCGGAGCAGGGGGAGCCCCGGGCCCGCACGGCGGAGCCCGCGCCGGCGCGCCGCCGCGGGCGGTCGCCGAACCGGCGGCCGAGCGGGCGTGAGCGGCACGACGAGAAGATCACGGTCTACGTCTCCGCCGAGGAGCTGATGGACCTGGAGCACGCGCGTCTGGTGCTCCGTGGCGAGCACGGGCTCGCCGTGGACCGGGGCCGGATCGTCCGCGAGGCGGTCGCGGTGGTCCTGGCGGACCTGGAGTCCCGCGGCGACGCGAGCATCCTCGTGCGCCGCCTGCGCGGTCGCTGACGATAGCCTGCGGGCTGCCGCGCCCCCGCTCCTCCCTGGACCCCGATGCCCCCGCCCCCCGACGAAACGTCCCGCCCAGCCCGCCGCCGCGCCCTGGGACGCGGCCCGGGGACCCCTCGAACGGCCCCCGCGGCCCCCGAGGCCGCCCAGCGGTCCGTACCGGCCGTCACTCCGGAGGCGGAGCCCCAGCCCGCCCCTGCCGGGGCCTCCACGGCCCCTGAGGCCGGATCCGGGGCGGACACCGCCCGGCAGGTCGCCTCCGCCACCGCAGGGGCGGCAGCCCCACCCGCGGCCGACGCGGCCGAGGGGAAGCGTCCGGGTGACGGCCCCCAGGCCCCGGCCGCCGAAACCGACCCGGGCTCGTCGCTCTCCGAGGGCGAGAGTGGCCTCGGGGCCGTGTCCGCGTCCGCCGGCCCGGACACCGTTCGGCAGCCCGGTTCCGGCCCCGGCGGCACCGACCCGGGCTCGTCGGCCCTCGTGGGCGACGGCGGCCTCCGGGACGCGGGTGCTGTCGTCGAGGCGGTCGTCACGGCGTCCGAGGCGACCGCACCGGTCGTCGATCCCGCCGGGTCCGCCGGCGCCCGGCGGAGTGTCGCGGTCCCGGGCGGCGAAGCGGACATCCTGCGTGGCCTCGGGAGCGATGCCCCGGCCGGCGCCGGCGACTCCGTCGTGGATCCCGCCGAGACGCGCCCAGGCGACGGCGCGGCGGCCCCGGAACCCGTGGCCGCGCCCCCGCGGGACGGGGGTGACGACGGGCGGTTCACCGTGCGGTTGGCGAACTTCGAGGGGCCCTTCGACCTGCTGCTCCAGCTGATCTCCAAGCACAAGCTCGACGTCACCGAGGTAGCCCTCTCCAAGGTCACCGACGAGTTCATGGCGCACATCCGCGCCATGGGGCCCGACTGGGACCTCGACCAGACGACCGAGTTCCTCGTCGTCGCCGCCACGCTGCTCGATCTGAAGGCCGCCCGGCTGCTGCCCGCCGCCGAGGTCGAGGACGAGGCCGATCTCGCGCTCCTGGAGGCGCGTGACCTGCTCTTCGCCCGGCTCCTGCAGTACCGCGCGTACAAACAGATCGCCACGATCTTCGAGGACCGCTGGGAGACCGAGGGCCGGCGCTATCCCCGGACCGTCGGTCTGGAGGCGCACCACGCCGAGCTGCTCCCCGAGGTCGTCATCTCCATCGGCGCCGAGGGCTTCGCCAAGCTCGCCGTGAAGGCCATGCAGCCCAGGGCCAAGCCGCAGGTGTACGTCGACCACATCCACGCCCCCCTGGTCAGCGTCCGCGAGCAGGCCGGCATCGTCGTGGCCCTGCTGCGCGAGCGCGGCAGCGTCAGCTTCCGGGAGCTCGCCGACGGTGCCGACGACACCCTCACCGTCGTCGCCCGCTTCCTCGCCCTCCTGGAGCTCTACCGGGAGAAGGCCGTCGCCCTCGACCAGGAGGACGCCCTCGGCGAGCTCACCGTCACCTGGACGGGCGGGGACCAGGAGACCCACGTCACCGACGAGTTCGATCACGAAGTGGAGGAGAAGGCATGAGCGACCTCAAGCCCGCCCTCGAAGCCGTCCTCATGGTCGTCGACGAGCCGGCCACCGAGGCCCATCTCGCCAAGGTCCTGGAGCGGAGCCCGCGCGAGGTCGCCGACGCCCTGCGCGAGCTGGCCGACGAGTACACCGCCCAGGGCCGCGGCTTCGAGCTGCGCCTCGTCGCAGGCGGCTGGCGTTTCTACACCCGCGCGGAGTTCGCCCCGGCCGTCGAGGCGTTCGTCCTCGACGGGCAGCAGGCCCGTCTCACCCAGGCGGCCCTGGAGACCCTCGCCGTCGTCGCGTACCGCCAGCCGGTCAGCCGATCCCGGGTCTCCGCGGTCCGCGGAGTGAACTGCGACGGTGTCATGCGCACCCTCCTCCAGCGCGGTCTCGTGGAGGAGGCGGGCGCGGAACCCGAAACAGGTGCGATCCTGTACAGGACGACGAACTACTTCCTGGAGCGAATGGGCCTGCGCGGCCTGGACGAGCTCCCGGAGCTCGCGCCCTTCCTCCCCGAGGCGGACGCGATCGAGGCGGAGACGCTGGAAGGGGTCCCGTCGTTCGATCCGGATGCACCGGATCGTGAGGACGACGACGACAAGACGGAAGTTTGATGCGAAGCAGCAACGGCAGGAACAGCGGAAACAACGGCGGGAGCCGTGGTGGCCAGAGCGGCGGCCGTGGCGGCAGCAGTGGCGGCGGAGGCCGTGGCGGCAGCGGTGGAGGCGGCGGCTACCGGGGCTCCGGTGGCGGCGGTGGCCGCGACGACCAGAAGCGCGGCGGCAACCCGCGCAGGCCTCGCCCCGAGGAGCGCTCCTACGACGTGAGCGGCCCGTCCGAGGGCCCCAAGAAGGGTCGCGGCTCCGCGGCCCGCGGAGGCGCCAAGGGCGGCCCCAAGACCCCCCAGGGCGGCACCCCGCCCCGTCGCGGCCCGCACGGGCAGCGGCAGACCCCTGCCCGCTCGCGCGAGCTCGACGCCAAGATCGAGCAGCGCAACCGGGACCGGTACGCGGACCGGCCGGAGATCAAGACCCCGAAGACCTTCCCGGGCGCGGAGCAGGAGGGCGAGCGGCTGCAGAAGGTGCTCGCCCGCGCCGGCATGGGCTCGCGCCGCGCCTGCGAGGAGCTCATCGAGCAGGCCCGCGTCGAGGTCAACGGCGAGATCGTCCTCGAGCAGGGCAAGCGCGTGGACCCGGAGAAGGACGAGATCAAGGTCGACGGCCTGACCGTCGCGACCCAGTCGTACCTCTTCTTCGCGCTGAACAAGCCGGCCGGTGTCGTCTCCACGATGGAGGACCCCGACGGCCGCCAGTGCCTCGGTGACTACGTCACCAACCGCGAGACCCGGCTCTTCCACGTCGGCCGCCTCGACACCGAGACCGAGGGCATCATCCTCCTCACCAACCACGGTGAGCTGGCCCACCGCCTCACGCACCCGAAGTACGGCGTGAAGAAGACCTACCTGGCCGCCATCACCGGTCCGCTTCCCCGCGAGGTCGGCAAGGTGCTCAAGGAGGGCATCCAGCTGGAGGACGGCTACGCCCGCGCCGACCACTTCCGTGTGGTCGAGCAGGTCGGCAAGAACTACCTGGTCGAGGTCACGCTGCACGAGGGCCGCAAGCACATCGTGCGCCGGATGCTCGCCGAGGCGGGCTTCCCGGTCGAGAAGCTCGTGCGCACCGCCTTCGGCCCGATCGGGCTCGGCGACCAGAAGTCCGGCTGGCTGCGCCGGCTGACCAACACCGAGGTCGGCATGCTGATGAAGGAAGTCGGCATGTAGTCCCGCCCCGACGCTCCACGAAGAAGCCCGTGACCGCCCGACGGCGGTCACGGGCGTCTTAGCGTGGGCGGGGTAAGTACGCTGTGTCATATACACAACAGAAG
>NZ_JBHJTL010000182.1:0-5233 GCF_042264065.1 Streptomyces sp. NPDC056222
CGCGACCG
The DNA here is from genome assembly GCF_042264065.1 of Streptomyces sp. NPDC056222. Classification (NCBI taxonomy): domain Bacteria; kingdom Bacillati; phylum Actinomycetota; class Actinomycetes; order Kitasatosporales; family Streptomycetaceae; genus Streptomyces; species Streptomyces sp. NPDC056222. The sequence goes on from NZ_JBHJTL010000182.1 coordinate 9, forward strand.
CCTCCCCGTTTTCTTCGTGGGGGGGGTTCCCCATCCTCACCTGGTGGCGCACCCCTCGCGCGTGTGCGGGAAGAGGCGCGGACCGTCTCTCGATCTGTGGGAGTCGCTTGCACTCGCATGGGCCGAGTGCTAATCATTGGCGTTAGCACTCTGAAGGTGAGAGTGCTTACGAGGATCGGGCAGACGAGGTCCGCGGCCAGGTGGGGCAAGGAACCGCCGGGCTCGCAGGCCGTCCGTCGCGGGCGTCGGCGCGGTCCTGGAGCGTTATCCACCCCATGTCCGGGAGGACCACTTCACATGGCCAAGATCATCGCGTTCGACGAGGAGGCACGGCGCGGTCTCGAGCGCGGGATGAACCAGCTCGCCGACGCCGTCAAGGTCACCCTTGGCCCCAAGGGCCGGAACGTCGTCCTCGAGAAGAAGTGGGGCGCCCCCACGATCACCAACGATGGTGTTTCCATCGCCAAGGAGATCGAGCTCGAGGACCCGTACGAGAAGATCGGCGCCGAGCTGGTCAAGGAAGTCGCCAAGAAGACGGACGACGTCGCCGGTGACGGTACGACCACCGCGACCGTCCTCGCCCAGGCGCTCGTCCGCGAGGGCCTGCGCAACGTGGCGGCCGGCGCCAACCCGATGGCCCTCAAGCGCGGCATCGAGAAGGCCGTCGAGGCCGTCTCGGGCGCCCTGCTCGAGCAGGCGAAGGATGTCGAGACCAAGGAGCAGATCGCTTCCACGGCCTCCATCTCCGCCGCCGACACCCAGATCGGCGAGCTCATCGCCGAGGCGATGGACAAGGTCGGCAAGGAAGGCGTCATCACCGTCGAGGAGTCCCAGACCTTCGGTCTGGAGCTGGAGCTCACCGAGGGTATGCGCTTCGACAAGGGCTACATCTCGGCGTACTTCGCCACCGACATGGAGCGTATGGAGGCGTCCCTGGACGACCCGTACATCCTGATCGTCAACTCCAAGATCTCCTCCGTGAAGGACTTGCTCCCGCTCCTGGAGAAGGTCATGCAGTCGGGCAAGCCCCTGCTGATCATCGCCGAGGACGTCGAGGGCGAGGCCCTGTCGACCCTGGTCGTCAACAAGATCCGCGGCACCTTCAAGTCCGTCGCGGTCAAGGCTCCGGGCTTCGGCGACCGCCGCAAGGCCATGCTGAACGACATCGCCATCCTCACGGGCGGCACGGTCATCTCCGAGGAGGTCGGTCTCAAGCTCGAGAACGCCGGCCTGGACCTGCTGGGCCGCGCCCGCAAGGTCGTCATCACCAAGGACGAGACCACGATCGTCGACGGCTCCGGCGAGAGCGACCAGGTTGCCGGTCGCGTCAACCAGATCCGTGCCGAGATCGAGAACTCGGACAGCGACTACGACCGCGAGAAGCTGCAGGAGCGCCTGGCGAAGCTCGCCGGCGGTGTTGCGGTCATCAAGGCCGGTGCCGCGACCGAGGTCGAGCTCAAGGAGCGCAAGCACCGCATCGAGGACGCCGTTCGCAACGCGAAGGCGGCCGTCGAGGAGGGCATCGTCGCCGGTGGTGGCGTGGCCCTGCTCCAGGCGTCGAACGTCTTCGAGAAGCTCGAGGCCGACCTCACGGGTGACGAGGCCACGGGCGCGAACATCGTGAAGCTGGCCCTCGAGGCCCCGCTGAAGCAGATCGCCGTCAACGCCGGCCTCGAGGGTGGCGTCGTGGCGGAGAAGGTCCGCAACCTGCCCGTCGGCCACGGCCTGAACGCCGCGACCAACGAGTACGTGGACCTCATCGCCGAGGGCATCATCGACCCGGCGAAGGTGACGCGCTCTGCCCTGCAGAACGCGGCCTCCATCGCCGCGCTGTTCCTCACCACCGAGGCCGTCATCGCCGACAAGCCCGAGAAGGCCGGCGCGGCCGCTCCGGGCGGCATGCCGGGCGGTGACATGGACTTCTGATCCTTCCGGATCGGTAGTTCCTCGCTGTACGCGACCGAGGGCGGTACTCCTTGCCGGGGTACCGCCCTCGGGCTGTCTGCGGGTGCCGCCCTCGGGCGTTCGGGGTGATGCTGGTGGGAGGACCCCTGACGGATCCCGCACGGCCGGATCCCCCACGGCGGGAGCGTTCCATGATCACGCTGCTGACGACACCCACCGACCGCGAGCTGGTCATCACCCGAACCTTCGACGCCCCGCCCGCCCGCGTCTGGGAGGCGTGGACGACGTCCGAGCACGTCCGCCAGTGGTACGGGATCGCCGCGCTGACCACGACGGTCGCCGACGTCGATCTCCGGGTCGGCGGAGCCTGGCGCTGGGGACAGCGGGCGCCGGACGGACAGGAGATCGTCTTCTTCGGGACGTACGAGGAGATCGTCCCGAACGAGCGCCTCGTCTACACGGAGAACTTCGAGCTCATGCCCGGCCCGCCCGTGCACGTGACCCTCACCTTCGACGACACCCCGGACGGTGGCACGGCCCTCACGAGCACGTCGCTCTGGCCGTCCATGGAGATCCGGGACCAGGCATTGGCCACCGGGATGGAGGACGGGGTGAAAGAGGAGTACGACCGCCTGGCCGCGTACCTTCGGACGATGTGAGCCTCATCGTTCCCCGGCTGGCGGCCGGGGCCTTCGAACTGCGCCGCTGGGAGCGGGCCGACCTGCCACTCCTGGAGGAGGCGTCGACGGACCCGTACATCCCGCTGATCACCACCGTCCCGCCGGTGTACTCGGAGACGGAGGGCGAGGGGTTCGTCCGCCGCCAGTGGGCCCGTGCGGAGAACGCCGCCGGCTACCCCTTCGTCATCGTCCGCCGCCGTGACGCGCGTGCCGTGGGCATGATCGGACTCTGGCTCCGCGAACTCCCCGAGGGCCGCGCCACCCTCGGCTACTGGATCGTCCCGTCCTGCCGCGGCGAGGGCGCGGCGGGGGCGGCGCTGACGGCGGTGACCGATTGGGCGTTCGACGAACTGGGCATCCCGCGCCTCCAGTTGCTCGTTGAGCCCTGGAACGAGGCCTCGATCCGGACGGCGGAACGGGTGGGGTACGTACGGGAGGGAGTGCTGCGGTCCTGGCAGGAAGTGGGCGGGGAGCGGCGGGACATGGTGATGTACGGGCGGGTGCGGCGGGCGGCTGGTTGACGGTTGTGTCGGCTTGACGGATGTGTCGGCCGGGCGGGTGTGGCGGGTGTGGCGGCGAGGGGGTGTGGCGGCGAGGCGGGTGTGGCGGCGAGGGGGGTGTGGCGGCGAGGGGGGTGTGGCGGCGAGGTGGGTGTGGCGGCGAGGTGGGTGTGGCGGCGAGGTGGGTGCTGACGTACGCGGGTCGGCCGCCGAAGGACACAGCGAGGCGGCCGTCGGTGGCGTAGGACCAGCTCAGGGCGCCCGCGTACGACGAGCAGCGGGAGCCGTTCGAGCCGGACCAGAACTGGTTCGAGCCGTCGACGTCACCGATGGTCCGGTCGTTCGTCCCGGTGGTGGTGGAGCGGCAGGAGGTGTTGCTCCGGAACACCGAAGTGCCGGCGTCGAAGGTGTAGTTGCGCTGGGCGTTGTCGATGCTGATGTTGCTCGACATCGTGATCGTGCCCGGGTTGCTGTTGTACGTGAAGCCGTGCTTGCCGTTGTGGAAGGCGATGCTGCGCCGGACGACGTGGTCGACCTCGATGTCCTCGCCGCCGAGCTTGTAGCCGTTGCGGTCGCCGTTGCCGGCCTGGGAGCCGTCGCTGAGGGTGCCGTTGTCGTACGCGAGGGAGTCCTCGATGGTCACCGGGCCGATGGGACCGGTGTCCGTCTTGGTGTAGAGGTCCCAGCCGTCGTCGATGTTGTGGTGGGACACGGCGTACCGGAAGACGTTCCCCGAGCCGACGGTGAGCTTCGCGGCGAAGCCGTCGGCGTCCTCGCCGTCGGAGTCGGCGTTGTCGTGCGACTCGGCGCTCAGGATCAGATTGTCCGATGGCCACTGCTCGCGGGGGGTGGAGGAGGCGATCCGCGAGAGCTGCAGTCCGGTGTCGCGGTTGAAGCGGGTGACCGTGCGCTCGATGACGTTGTTGCTGCCTCCGACGAGGATCCCGTTGTCGCCGGCTCGTTCCACAACGATGCCGTTGACGTGCCAGTACGAGCCGTTCAGGGCGAGGCCGCGGTTGGCCGGGTCCTCGGCCATGGCGGAGAAGTCCAGCACCGGGGTCTCGCCCGGGTAGGCGGAGAGCGTCTTGCGGGCGGTGGCGGTGCCGTTGTTGGTCGGGGGGACGGTGATCGTCGTGGAGTGACGGTACGTGCCGCCGCGGAGGTAGATCGTCCCGCCGGCGCCGACGCGGCTGATCGCGGAGATGAGCGTCGTCGGGTCGGACTGACTGCCGGACGCGCTGTCCGTGCCGTTCGGGGCGACGTACAGTGCGGCGGCCGTGGGTGGCGGGCCGTCGGCCGTCGTGACGTTCAGGGAGTCGATGTTGGGGAGACCGGCGGCGGTGGTGGGGGAGAGCCGGATGGTGTTGCTGCCGGCGTTCAGGGTGACGGTCAGGGTCTTGGTCGACCAGGTGGACCAGGCGCCGGTGGCCTCGAACGAGGGCGTCTGGACGGTGGATCCGTTGACGACGACGCCTGCGGGACGGGTGGTGGTGCCGTTGGCGAACCGGACGGCCAGGGTGGCGGTACCGGCGGCGGGGACGTTCACCGTGAACTGGGAGGCGGCGCCGACGGCGTTGGTCCCGTTGCAGAAGCCGCTGCCGGTGAAGCCGCCCCAGTCGGAGTCCAGGGTCCCGGTGCAGACGGCGGGGGAGGCCTCGGCCTCGTGGAGGGCGGATGCGGCGTGGGCTGGGGTGGGGGTGGTGAGTGTGAGGGCGACGGCGAGGGTGGCGGGGGTGAGTGTGAGGGTGAGGGCGAGGGTGGTGGGGGTGAGTTTGAGGGCGCGGATGGTGGTGGCTAACCGGGTGGTGGGGGTGACGGGTCGCAGATGCATGGGGGCTCCGGGAGGGAGTGATGGCGTTCCGGGACTGGACGGGAAAGCGCTTTCCCCGGAAGCTAGGGGTGCGGCTGCGAGGGCGTCAAGGGTTGTGTGTGTGATTGCTGTTCAGGTAGCTGAACGGTGAGTCCTTAGGGGTCGGCCCGGGTGGGGGCGCTGGCTTCGGGTTTCTGAGGGGCCTGGCCTGGTGGTTCTTGTGGGCTTCTGGTTCGGCCGCCCTCGTTCCGAGTGTGGCGACCGGAGGCGGTGCGTCAAGGGCGCTCCCTGCGGTCGCGTCGGCTTCGCCGATTGCGCTTCGCTTCACCC
>NZ_JBHJTL010000183.1:0-4839 GCF_042264065.1 Streptomyces sp. NPDC056222
GGGAGGACCACGTCATGGTCCAGTACGTCGTAACGAGCTTCTACGTGGTCTTCATCGAACTCGACATCTACGACGCGTCACGTGGCTTCAACGAGATGTAGTCGGCCACGAGACGGCACCGATCACCGATCGGGGCCGTCTCTCGGGTCGGGTGCCGCCGAGCGGGGCACCGGCTTCAGCACATCACCAGCTGAGCACGTTCGTCCGTACACAGTTGGGTACGTTCACGTGTACGCGGACAACCGTGGGTGACGTGGTGCGGCACACGCTCGCCGAGGCGGCGGCCAGGTCGGCCGCGGACCACCGGTCTGAGCGTCAGCGCCTCGAAGTGGTGGTGACATCCGTGGTGGAGAAGCGTCTGGGCGCGCTGTCTGTCTCTGACGAGTTTCTGCGCCGGCTGGATGTAGCCGGGATCGTCGATGAACTGTGTCCCGGCGATGCGACTGCGCGCCTGACGCACCAGTAGGCTTCCGGCCTCTTCTCATTTTGATCATCCGGAATGGAGCCTCATCATGACCATAGCCCGCTTGTCCGCAGCAACTTGGAGCCTCTCGGCCGTAGCCGTCGGCGTGCTGCTCGTCGGCTGCTCGGGCTCCGTCAGCGTTGGAAACTCCGAGAAAACACTGTCCAAGGCCAAGCTGGCCACCACAGTCGCCGAAAAGCTGGCCGCCACAACGGGCCAGCCGACGCCAGACGTCGCCTGTCCCGAGGACCTCGTCGGGAAGGTGGGCAACACCACCCGTTGCACGCTCACAGCGGGCGACGGCAGCACTTTGGGCGTGTCGGTCACCGTTTCCTCTGTCGTTGGAGACCAGATCAACTTCGACATCAAGGCCGACGACACAGCTTCCCCGGCTGCGAACTGACAACTGGGCCTTTCCGGCCTTCCCCTCGCAAGCGCAGATCGTTTACGCCTGATCACGGGCGAGGCGCGGAGCACGCTGCGTCCGTTCTTCGTCGGTGGCTGTTTCGGGTGGAGTCGGGTCCGGCCGTGTCCGGTCCGGGGTGGATGTCTTGACCGGGGCGTGAAGAAGCCTTCTCGGTCCCCGCGGCTGCGAACGGTGCGCCCGCGCATGGAATGTGTGGTCACCTCCGCGGTGAAGAAGCGTCTGGGTGCTCTGCCTGTCGCTGCCGAGGATCTGCGCCGCCTGGATGCGGCCGGGACCGTCGACCGGCTGTGCCCGGGCGGTGGCATCGCCCATGTGACGCACGGGCCCGGCCAGGTCGAGTAGTTGGTGCCTCGTCGCGGGTGGCAGTGCGGGGTTTGCTGCGGCGCCCCGGGCGGAGCCTGGGAGGGTGAGCCTGCGTAGGAGTCCTCGTACGGCAGTCTCGGGTCTCCCAACGCCGAGCAGCCGACGTCCGGGTCGTCGATCAGTTGCATGACGAGGTCTGGGCCCGTCCAGATCGGCGAGGGCGGCGTGCCGCAGCCGTGGGTTGGGGTGGTCGGCGTAGCGGGAGAGGCCTGGTTTGACGAAGTTCGGGTGGAAGCGCAGACCGCTCCAGGTCAGGCCGTGCCAGTGGGCGTACATCTCCACTACGAGTTCGTGCGGTGCTTTGTCGCCGTACTGGCACAGGGTGAGTTTGACGAAGAAGTCCTCGTCGCCGGTCAGGCTGTCCACCACATCAGGGCTGCGCTCGGTCATGCCGATCGCAGACCGGAGGGCGAGGGGGTCGTCTCCGGTCTCGGGCCGTCGTGATCACGGCGGCGGTGAGTATGCCCTCGCGGGGCAGGACGTCCGGAGTGACTTGACCTGGAGAACTGGGCACGGGCCATCACCAGGCGTACTTGCGTGTCGGCTCTGTCAGAGTGCTGAATTGAACGCTGTTGTGGAGCTGCTCCTCGACGGGTCCGGCAGAAGTCGCCTGAGCCGCGTCGCAGCATGAGTGGACCTCACGTCGATCACGGCCAAGGGAACCCGGTTCTTCTGCGGGCGGACGTCAGCTCGACGGCCCTCTTTCGTTGCTCTTCCATGCAGGTCATTCTGGTGGAATGACCTGGCGCGTGTGGGCATGGATCGGCGGAATCGTCTGGATCGTTTCGCTCGGCTTGCTGATCGGATATCTGGCGGTCGTTGGCCTGGACCGCGCGGACAAGATCTCCAGCGTACTTGCGCTGTGTCTCGCTGTGGTGGGGCTGGCCCTGCAACTGGTCTCGATCGTCTTGGCGCGTCGCTCGGTGGCCGACGCTGCACCGGAGACGAAGGTCGTGGGCGGCTCTGTGGTTTTGGTGCGTGCTGTGCGGGGGCGATCCAGACTTCGGCTGCACCGTCCTGGTGGTTCTTCGGGCCTTTTCAGCCGCCCAGGAGCTGCTGGGCAGCCGGCCCGCCAGACCTTCATCCGTGGGAACGAGGTGCGGATCGAGGACGTCGGCTCATCGGATGTGGAGGAGCGATGAGCCGGCACTGGAGCGGCTGGATGGGCCGTCCGGGGCAGCAGGTCACGGTTCACGGATCCGTCACTGTCGTTGAGAACGTCGGCAGCTCCGTCGTCCAGAACTTCCAACAACCGCCCACCTACCATCTTGAGCATGCGGTACCGGTCAGTCGTGTTTTCTCCGTCGACGCGGCTCGAAGACAGCCCTGCTTGTTGCTGAACGCGCAGCAGCAGCGGATCGATTTCGTAGGCCGCACTGCCGAACTGCAACGCCTGCGCGACTGGTGCGGGTCGAACGACCCGGCGTCGGTCCTGCTCTTGCATGGACAAGGTGGCCAGGGGAAGTCACGGCTCGCCGCGCAGTTCACTGAGGAGAGTCGGCGCGAGGGATGGACTGTTCTCCAGGTGCGTCACGGCGCCGATCGCGCGTCCACGGCACCAGCTGTGGACTCCCCGCCGGATCCCGTCGCGTCGCCCCGATCCAAAGGCCTACTGTGTGTAGTGGACTACGCCGAACGCTGGCCTCGACAGGACCTCATCGGTTTTTTGAACGACTGCACAAGTCAAGCAGAGGACCTGGTCCGGGTCCTCCTGATCGCTCGACCGGCAAGCGGATGGTGGCAGAGCGCGCGTCAGCACATAAGGAATCTCGGCATCCCAGACGATCGGATGCACCTGTTGCCGCTCACTGCGGAGATCGACCGGCAGTCCCTTTTCCACCATGCATGGGGACACTTCGCGGACGCCCTAGGAGTTTCCGTGGTCAGGAACTCCGGACGGGGGATGGATCTGAGCGGAGTGGGGTTCTCTACGGTCCTTTCAGTCCACATGGCGGCACTGGGGGAGGTGGACGCCACCCGACTGGGCAGGCAAGCTCCCCGGAGCAGGTCAGACATCTCCGAGTACCTTCTCGGCCGCGAGTACGAGCACTGGGAAAAGCTGCAGGCGGGCGGGCGGGTCAGAATCCCGCCGACGGCGTTCGCGCAGACGGTGTACACCGCGACCCTGACGGGCGCGCTCTCCTACGAAGACGGGATCCGCGTGCTGGCTCGCGCGGCCGTCGAATCGAACGAGCATCACGGCCAGATCCTCAAGGACCACTCGCTGGCCTATCCCTCAGCGAGGCCGAGTACGGTCCTCGAGCCCCTGTACCCCGACCTGCTCGGCGAGGACTTCATCGCTCTCCTCCTCCCGGACACCGCCTCAGAGAGCTCCCTGCTCGCCGACAGCTGGGCGATCAACGCCCCCGACCGGCTGTTGCTCGGCAGAGACAACTCGTCCGGGCTCGATTCCGCGCCGTGGACCCGACGCACGCTGATCACCCTTATTGAGACCGCGCAGCACTGGCAGCACGTGGCCTCGATTCACCTCGAGCCCCTGCTCACCTCACATCCCGAGCTTGTCCACCAGGCGGGTTCCGCAGCGCTGACCGCCCTCATCCGCATTCCGTCGCTCCCGCTCGAGGTCCTTGACGCCTTCGAGAAGAAGCTGCCGTTCCGCGACGCGGAAGTCGATGCAGCGTCTGCAGAGCTTGCTTGCCATCTCGCTCCGTACCGTCTGGCCCAAGCCGACGACGTCACCCGCGCGAGCATCCATGCCGGGCTCGCCATGCGCCTGGAGAACGCGGGCCGCTTCGACGAGGCCGTCGAAGCCATCGACAAGGCCCTCCCCCTCCAGGAGGAGCTGGCCCGGAACGATCCCGCACACCTCCCGCAGCTCGCGAGGTACCTGGACTGGGCCGGAATCATGTACTCCCGGACCGGGCAGGAAGATCGAGCCCTTGCCGCGACCCGGCGCGCGATCGACCACTACAGGACCCTTGTCGCTGCGGGCGGCACGTCTTTCCAGCGCCAGCTGGGGTACGCCCTGGCCAATCTCGGAGCCCGAAGCATCGCACCGGAGGAAAGGCTCTCCGCTACCCAGGATGCGGTGGACATCGGGCGAAAACTCACGGGGGACGATCCAACCCTCGACGATGTGGAACTCTCCGGATCCCTGGAGAACCTCGGACTTGCTCTGCGCGATCTCGGACGACACGAGGAAGCCTTGATGGCACTGAGGGAGTCGGCCTCGATCCGCCGTCGGCAGGCGGAGCGCAGGTTTGGCTACTACGCGCCGTATCTCCACCCGGCGTTGACGGCTCTCGCCGAGCAGCTCACCGCCATGGGGCATGCGGTCGAGGCGCGGGAGACGATACGAGAGAACATCACCGTGCTCACCGCGCTTGCCCATTCCAACCCTGTGGCCTTCGATCGTCATCTCGCGGCGGCGGAGGAGGCTCTTCGGTCCATGGAGCGCGCCGGCCGGCCGTCGACGGACGAGGCTCTGCCCTAAAGCGTGTTGCGGAAGGCTGTGATCTGGGCATTTCCCTTGTATGCGTGGGGTGTTGATTCCTAATGCCGTTTGTCAAGCCGCGAGGGCGGTAGGTGGCGTGAGTTCGTAGCAGCGTTCGTCGCGGAGGAGGGC
>NZ_JBHJTL010000184.1:0-4800 GCF_042264065.1 Streptomyces sp. NPDC056222
GGCGCCTTCTCGGTGAGAAGGCGCAGCCGGGCCGCCGCGTATCCGCTGGGTCCCGAGTCTTCCGCTTGCGTACTCGTGTCGAGGCTCGTCACCCAGCAGCTCCCTAGTGCTCCGCGCTTACAGTGCGTCCGGACCGCGTTCGCCGGTGCGGACCCGTACGGCGGTCTCGACCGGCACGCTCCACACCTTGCCGTCACCGATCTTGCCGGTTCGGGCGGCCTTGACCACGACATCGATGAGCTGTTCGGCGTCGTCGTCCTCGACGAGCACCTCGATGCGGATCTTGGGGACGAGGTCGACGGTGTACTCGGCACCGCGGTAGACCTCGGTGTGGCCCCGCTGGCGGCCGTAGCCACTGGCCTCGGTGACCGTGAGGCCCTGGACCCCGAAGGCCTGGAGGGCTTCCTTGATCTCGTCGAGCCGGTGCGGCTTCACGACCGCGGTGATGAGCTTCATGCGTCCACCTTCTTGTTCTCCGTGACGGCGGGGGCGGGGGCGGCGGCGGTGCGCGAGGAGGCGCCGCCGCCGGCTCCGCTGAAGTCGTACGCGGTCTCGGCGTGCTCGACCTGGTCGATGCCGGAGACCTCGTCGTCCTCGCTGACCCTCATGCCCATCGTCTTGTCGATGAGCAGCGCGAGGATCGCGGAGGCGATCAGAGAGTAGGCGAGGACGGCGACGACGCCGATGGCCTGCTTGCCGAGCTGCTCGAGGCCGCCGCCGTAGAAGAGGCCCTTGGCGTCGGACTGGACGCCGCCGGTGGCGAAGAAGCCGACGAGCAGGGAGCCGATGACTCCGCCGACGAGGTGGACGCCGATGACGTCGAGGGAGTCGTCGTAGCCGAACTTGTACTTGAGGCCGACGGCCATGGCGCAGACGAGACCGGCGATGGCGCCGATGGCGATCGCGCCGAGCGGGGAGCAGGAGCCGCCGGACGGGGTGATGGCGACGAGGCCGGCGACCGCGCCGGAGGCGGCGCCCAGGGTGGTGAAGGAGCCGTGGCGGATCTTCTCGTAGAGCAGCCAGGCAAGCATGGCGGCGGCGGTGGCGACCTGGGTGTTGACGAACATCACCGCGCCGACGCCGTCGTCGTTGCCGAGCCAGGAGCCCGCGTTGAAGCCGAACCAGCCGAACCAGAGCAGACCGGCGCCGAGCATGACCAGCGGGAGGCTGTGCGGGCGCATCGGGTCCTTCTTGAAGCCGATGCGCTTGCCGATGACGAGGATCACGCCGAGGGCCGCGGCACCGGCGTTGATGTGGACCGCCGTACCGCCGGCGAAGTCGATGACGCCCATCTCGAAGAGCCAGCCGCCGGCGCCCCAGACCCAGTGGGCGACGGGGAAGTAGACGACGGTGACCCAGAGGGCGATGAAGAGGGCCCAGGCCGTGAACTTGACGCGGTCCGCGAGGGCGCCGCTGATCAGGGCGGGGGTGAGGATCGCGAACATCAGCTGGAAGACGGCGAAGACGTACACCGGGATGGTGTAGCCGTCCCACAGCTCGGTGACGCCGATGCCGCTGAGGCCGACGTACTCGGAGGACCAGCCGATGAGCGATCCGGAGTCGGTGCCGAAGGCCATGCTGAAGCCGTAGAGCACCCAGAGGATCGTGACGATCCCGAGGCTGATGAAGCTCATCATCAGCATGTTCAGGGTGGACTTGACGCGGACCATGCCTCCGTAGAAGAAGGCGAGTGCCGGGGTCATCAGCATGACCAGGGCGGAGCAGATGAGCATGAACCCGGTGTTGGCTGCAGACAGCTCGGGGGCTTCTGCGGCCAGGGTCGTGATGGCTGGTGCCATCGGCGTCTCCTCGTCGTCGGTACGGCCTGTGCGGGGGCGGGGCCGAAAAGCGGCTTGGCCGTGAGGGGTGGCCGGTTATGCGCCAGAGATTCGCGCAGCGCGGTTTCCGTCGATGCCGCACGATGTTTCGCCGCAGTGACGAAGGGGTGGGACGTGTTACGCGACTGTGAACGGCAAGGTCACGAACATGTAACGCGCGTACGTCCCGAGACCGCACCCGTCGGTTGAGGAACCACGACGGCGATCAACCACATCCGGGAGAGCGCGCGCCGGTCCAGGCGCAAACGCAGACCGGCCGCGGCAGCGTCCCTGTGTCCTGGCGGCGGGGGAGCCGAGTCGGGCAGTGGGGGACGTCTGTCGCGGCCGGGGTCTGGAGGGTGCCGGTGTTCAGACCGCCTCGGCGGTCTCGGGCAGCAGGGCGGTGAGCCGGTCGGTGAGCTGGACGACCTCGGCGACGTCGCGGAAGTCGCGGGCGGCAGTGTCGACGGTCTTGCGGAGCCGGGTGTTGACGCGCTCGGAGCGGACCCTCCTGGCGACACCGAGGGCCTTCTCGACGAGGCCGGCGGACTGCTCGGGCTCCCGCTTGAGGAGGTGCACGGTGGCCATGCCGATCAGGTTGAGTGCGTACGAACGCTGATGCTCGCTGTCCTTCTCGAAGAGGGCGACGGCCCGCTCCATGACGGGCTCGGCGAGGGAGGCGTACGTCGGGGAGCGTCCGGCGACGTAGGCGAGGTCCCGGTAGGAGTGGGAGTTCTCGCCGTTCAGCTCGGCCTCGGAGAAGAAGCGGATCCAGTCGGGCTCGGGCTCGCCGTCGAGGCCGACGTCGGCGAAGGTGTCCTCGGCCATGCGGACGGCCCGCTTGCACTTGGAGGGCTGGCCCATGTTGGCGTAGGCGCGGGCCTCCATCGCATACAGCATGGCCTGGGTGCGCGGGGTGGCGCAGTCGCGGCTGCCGTACTGGGCGAGGTGGATGAGTTCGAGGGCGTCGTCGGGCCGGCCGAGGTGGATCATCTGGCGGCTCATGGAGGAGAGGATGTACGAGCCGAGCGGCTTGTCGCCCGCTTCCTTGGCGGCGTGCAGGGCGAGGACGAAGTACTTCTGGGCGGTGGGCTGCAGGCCCACGTCGTAGCTCATCCATCCGGCCAGTTCGGCCAGTTCGCCGGCGCACTTGAACAGGCGCTGGGCGGTGGCGGCGGGCTGGGGTTCCTGAAGGAGGTCGGTGACCTCGTGGAGTTGGCCGACCACCGCCTTGCGCCGCAGTCCGCCGCCGCACTGGGCGTCCCACTGGCGGAACATCGCCGTGGTGGATTCGAGGAGGTCCAGCTCGCCCGGGGAGAGGCGGCCGGGGCGTCGGGTGTCGACGGCCGGTTCGGGGCGTTCGGGTTCGCCGGCGGGGGTGGGCACGAGCCAGCGCTGCATGGGCTCGATGAGGGAGGGCCCGGCGGCGAGCGACAGGGCGGAACCGAGGAAGCCTCGGCGGGCGAGCATCAGGTCGCTGCGGGAGAACTCGCTGAGCAGGGCGACGGTCTGGGGTCCTGCCCAGGGCAGGTCGACACCGGAGACGGACGGTGACTGGTGGGCGGTGCGCAGTCCGATGTCCTCGACGGCCACGACGGCGCCGAACCGCTCGGAGAACAGCTCGGAGAGGATCCGCGGGATGGGTTCGCGGGGCTGCTCGCCGTCCAGCCAGCGGCGGACACGGGAGGTGTCGGTGGAGATGTGGTGCGCGCCCATCTGGCGTGCTCTGCGGTTCACTTGGCGTGCCAGCTCGCCCTTCGACCAGCCGCTTCGCACGAACCACGAGCTCAGCTGCTCGTTCGGGCGCTTGCCGGCAGTCGTACCGTCTGCGCCGTTGCCGCCCACAGGAACGCCCCCATCCACGTCGATGCCTCTGTTGCGCGAACCCCTAACAGAATGCCGTGTGTTGCGGCGTTCGTCTGGAGCTTGGACCCCTTCGAACTGGAAAGCGGGTTGCCCCCGGCATACCCACGCGCGCAATGAACTCCGGGGTTCGTGCACCGAAAGTAATCCTACGATCACCCCCTAGCGAGGCGGATTCAAGAAACGCCACCATTCGCCACCCCTTCGAATGAACTCGCCTGCCGCCGAACACGATTCACTTGACATGCGACGACCTGGTTCGGCGGAGTGTTGCGCGAGGAGGCGCGCGCGACGGGCCGCACCACCTCGCCCGCGACGGTACGCCACCCCCGGCGACGGAGCGTGACGACGGTGCTCCGGGTCGTAACCACCGGCGCGTTCGACCCGTTGGAGGGGGCATGGGCTTCACGATCGGCGGCATTCGTGAGATGCGGTCCGGCTCACGACGCCGCGTCCGCACCACAGAGTGCACAGCGGTGGCCGAATACACAGGACTGTGGGGCTGGGACGTGGTCCCCGGAGCACGGGCCGTATCCGGCCAGTGCTCCTGCGGGGATCCTTCCTGTACGGCTCCGGGGGCGCATCCGCTCTCGTTCGCCGCGGAGGTTCCGGCGGGCGCGGGTCTGGACGACGCGACGAAGGCGTGGTCGGAGTATCCGGGGGCGGCGCTGCTGCTGCCGGTGGGCCGGACCTTCGACGTGATCGAGGTTGCCGAGCCGGCGGGGCGTCGGGCGCTGGTCCGGCTGGAACGCATGGGACTGCCGCTGGGCCCGGTCTGCGCGACACCGACGGGACGGGCGTGGTTCTTCGTGGCGCCGGGGGCGGCGGCGGAGCTGCCGCAGCTGCTGTACCGGATGGGCTGGGACGACGCCGACCTGGATCTGCGGGGCCTCGGTCCCGGCGACCATGTGACGGCGCCGCCGTCGGATCTCGGGGGCCTGGGGCCCGTGCGGTGGCTGCGGCCGCCGACGCTGGACGCGGCGGGTGCGCCGCCGCAGGCACGGCTGCTCCTCGGGACCCTGGCGTACATCTGCCATCGCACGCACTTCTAGGCGGCGGGCGCGGGCCCTCGGCCCGAACGGCCCTGGAACGGGCGCGGCCCCGGTCCCACCGGTGGCGC
>NZ_JBHJTL010000185.1:0-4754 GCF_042264065.1 Streptomyces sp. NPDC056222
GGTACTGCAGGGGGGACCCTGTGGGAGAGTAGGACGCCGCCGAACAATCATTGTGGGAAAGCCCCGCACCTTATGGTGCGGGGCTTTTCTGCGTTCAGAGGCCTTTATCGTGGGCGTATGCGCTACGACCTGGTGATCTTCGACAACGACGGTGTGCTCGTGGACAGCGAGCCGATCTCCAACAAGCTGTTGGCCGGCTACCTGACGGAGGTCGGGCACCCCACCACGTACGAGGAGTCCGTGCGGGACTACATGGGGTCCGCGATGCACCGCATCCACGAACTGGTCGAGGAACGGACCGGGCAGCGCCTGCCGGCGGAGTTCGACGAGACGTTCCACGGGCGTGTCTTCGCCGCCTTTCAGCGGGAGTTGGAGGCGGTGCCCGGGGCCGGGGACGTGCTCAAGGGGCTCGTCGACGACGGGGTTCCGTACTGTGTGGCCTCCTCGGGCAGTCATGAGCGGATCCGGGTCGGACACCGGAAGACCGGGCTCGACGTCTGGTTCCGGGACGAGAACATCTTCAGTTCCGAGGATGTCGGGCGCGGCAAGCCGTCGCCGGACCTGTTTCTCTATGCCGCTGAGCAGATGGGGGTGACGCCCGAGCGGTGTGTCGTGGTCGAGGACAGTCGGCTCGGGGTCCAGGCGGCGCGTGCGGCGGGGATGGATGTGTACGGGTTCACCGCGATGACGCCCGAGGAGAAGCTGACCGGCGCCACCGGGTTCTTCCGCAGGATGGACGAGTTGCCGGCGATATTGGGCGTGTGATCCATCTACCCATGGGTAGGACCGGGTCCTACGCTGTGCCGCCATGACGGATGCGCGGTTGCGGCGTGGGCGGGGATCCCTGGCGGTCAGTTTCTTTGTGCAGGGAGTCACGTTCGCGCTCCTTGTGACCCGAATACCGGCGATCCAGGACCGGTACGGGATCTCGGACGGGCTGCTGCCCGTCTTCCTGGCCGCCGTGCCGATCCTGGCCGGTGTGGCCAGTGTGGGCACGGAGAAGGTCGTGGCCCGAGTGGGGCCGGGGGTGGTGCTGCGGTGGTCGCAGCCGCTTGTTCTCCTGGCGTTGCTCGGGGTCGGGGCGGGGAACGAGCTGTGGCAGGCGGCCGTCGCGCTCGGGGTCTTCGGCCTCGCGGTCGGTGCGCTGGACGCGTCGATGAACATGCTCGGGGTCAGCCTGCAGCGGGCGTACGGGCGGAGCATCATGCTCGGTTTCCACGCCGCGTACAGCCTGGGCGGGATCGCGGGTGCGTCTCTGGCGTGGGCGGGCGCGCACTGGCATCTGCCGCTGTTCGTCTCCTATCTGCCGGTGGTGGCAGTCCTGTTGCCGGCCGCGTTCATCGGCAGCCGGTGGTACACGCCGGGGGTGGCGCCGGAGGGCGCTGCGGAGCTGCCCGTGAGTGAGGCGACGAAGGGCGGCGTGGGGGTTTCGTTCAAGCTGTTGCTGCCGCTGTGTCTCGTCATGACGTTCGCGTACATCGGGGATTCGACGGTCTCCAACTGGAGTGCCAAGTACCTCCAGGACGTGCTCGGCAGTTCGGAGGAGCTGGCGACCGTGCCGTACAACGCGTACATGGTCACCACGCTGCTCGGGCGGGCGGTGGGTGACTTCGGGGTACGGCGGCTGGGGGCCACGATGGTCGTGCGGGGCGGGGCCGTGCTTGCCGCGATCGGGTTCGCGGTCGTCGCGGTGGCGCCGGGGGCGTGGGTGGGGATGGCCGGGTTCACCGTGCTGGGGCTCGGGCTGAGTGTGATCGTGCCGCAGACCTTCGCCGCCGCGGGCAGGTTGTTCCCGGGGGCCAGCGATGCGGCCGTGGCCCGGCTGAATGTCTTCAACTACGTGGGGTTCCTGATCGGCTCCCCGTTGGTGGGGGCGCTCGGTGATGCCTGGAGCTACCGGGGGGCGATGCTGGTGCCGATGGTGTTGGTCCTGGTGACGGTGGCGTACGCCACGTCGTTCGGTTCTCAACCGGCCCGATACGGTGGCGGGCATGAGCGGCCGCGCACTGTTGATGTGGGATGAAGCTGTCACGGGGTACGACTTCGGGTCCGAGCATCCGATGGATCCGGTACGGCTCGCGCTGACCATGGGGTTGGTGCGGGCGTACGGGCTCGATCGGGCCGTGGACGTGGTGGCGGCGAAGCCGGCCGGGGACTCGACGCTCCGGTTGGTGCACCGTGAGGACTATGTGGCGGCGGTTCGGGCCGCTTCGGAGAACCCGAGGGCTGCGGATCAGTCGTACGGGCTCGGGACGGCCGACGATCCGGCGTTCGCCGGGATGCACGAGGCGTCAGCGCTGATCGCCGGCCAGTCGGTGGGTGCGGCGGAGGCGGTGTGGCGCGGCGAAGCCGCCCATGCGGTGAACTTCGCCGGCGGGCTGCATCACGCGATGCCGGGGAGCGCGTCCGGGTTCTGCATCTACAACGACGCGTCGCTGGCCATCGCCCGCCTGCTCGAGCTGGGTGCGGAGCGGGTCGCGTACGTGGATGTGGACGTGCATCACGGGGACGGGGTGCAGGCGGCGTTCTGGGAGGATCCGCGGGTTCTGACGATCTCGCTGCACGAACATCCTCGGACGCTGTTCCCACAGACGGGGTGGCCGGAGGAGACGGGTGCGGCGGGTGCGGGCCAGGGGTCCGCGGTGAATGTGGCGCTGCCGGCGGGGACAGGGGACGCGGGGTGGCTGCGGGCCTTCCACGCCGTCGTACCGGAGCTGCTGGCGGATTTCCGGCCGCAGGTGCTGGTGACGCAGCACGGCGCGGACACGCACTTCGAGGATCCGCTGGCGCATCTGGCGGTGTCGCTGGATGCGCAGCGGGCCGTGCAGGTGGCCTGTCATGAGCTCGCGCACGCGCATGTGGACGGCGGGAAGTGGGTCGCGCTGGGTGGCGGCGGGTACGCGGTGGTGGACGTGGTGCCGCGCTCATGGACGCATCTGGTGGGGATCGCCGGGCACGCGGAGATCGATCCCGAGTCGGTGATTCCGTCGTCCTGGCGGGATCTGGTGTACGCGCGGACGCGGCAGCCGGGACCTGTGCGGATGACGGACGGGCTGTGGCCGGTGGGCCGGCGAGACTGGGAGGAGGGCTACGACCCGGCCGACCGGCTCGACCAGGCGATTCTGGCGACGCGGCGGGCGGCCTTTCCGCTCAGGGGGCTGCTCCCGTAGGTCTGAGTGGCGTGGTTACGCCAACTGTGGGGTCTCCCTGGCGTTTTGACCCGTTGTCGGGTCCGCTCGGGCAGCATCGATGGGGTGCTGAGTACCGGGGCGTTGCGGGCGCATTTGTTGGCGGCGGGGTTGGCTGGGACGGTGGCGACCTCGCGGGAGGTGAGCCTGCGGAGCTACCGGCTGTTCGCCGCGCGGGATCCGCGGGTGATGCTGGGGCTCGACCCTCAGTGGGGTTGGGGCGAGGGCGAGTTGTTACGGCTGATGGCCGACAAATGCGGGGTGTCGGGGGATCCGACGCACCGATCGGGGCCCGATGTCATCGATCCGGAGCGGACGTTGGGCGGGCTCGACGCGTTCGCCGCGCGGCTGGGTGAGGCGGCGGGGCGGCGGGCTCCGGTGTTGTTCGGGACGGGGCATCCGCACCGTTTGCTCGGGTTCTACGCCGGGCTCGCAGACGCTTTGTCGGCGGCGGGATGTCTTGTTCTCACACCCGCGCAGGGGCGATGTGTCGACATAACGACCCGGTTCGGCCTACGCACGTACACCCTCGACTACGTACGCGGTGTCGCGTTGGTGCGAGAACCGGGTCTGCCGGGAACCGGGCGTGAGACGGGGGCGCACACCCACTCGCCGCTGCCGGTTAGGGCCGCTCTCGAGGGTGCCGTGCTGGGTGGCTGGCCGCTCCCCGAGCTTGTCGTCGGGGACCACGGTTGGGTCTGCGGTGCAGGTCAGCTGGGTTTCGAGGCCATCGGTCTGGCAGATACGGACGATCCCGCGCTGTTCGTCGGTGAGGCGGAGGGGCAGGTCTCCGTAGCCGTTCCGCTTGATGACGCGGTGCGGTCCGATTACTACCGGCCGCTTACTCGCTATGTACTCAATCGAGCGAGTCTGTCACGGTAAACGGCCGATGGCTGCTCCTCTTCCCCACTCGTACCACACGCCCCTAGTCTGGAGCGTGAGCGCACAGCGACGCAGGGTCACCGGAGGGGAAGCCGGTGGGCGTCGTGTGCGGAAGGTACAGGTGGGTCATGGCTGCTGGCGATCGACCTCTCAACGAGGTCAAGTTTCTGACCGTGGCGGAAGTCGCCTCGGTGATGCGAGTGTCGAAGATGACCGTGTACCGCTTGGTGCACAGCGGTCATCTGCCGGCGATCCGGGTGGGGAGGTCCTTCCGGGTCCCGGAACAGGCGGTTCACGAGTACCTCAGGGAGTCTTTCGTGGGGGTGGAGACCGCGTAGCGGGCGCGCGGCCGGGAGTCCGTCCGCCCCTCGGATTACAAGTGCGGCGCTCGGGCCGGTAGGCTAAGCCCTCGTAGGTCGTGTGGGCCCAGACGCCCCGCACCGAGTGAAGAGAAGTGAGCGAGGGTAGTCGTGGGCTCTGTTATCAAGAAGCGGCGCAAGCGGATGGCCAAGAAGAAGCACCGCAAGCTGCTCAAGCGCACCCGCGTTCAGCGTCGCAACAAGAAGTAAGCGACGGCTGTACGTGACATCGCGGCCCTTCCACCACACCGGTGGGAGGGCCGAGGTGCGTTCCGGCCCGCGATACGCGGCCCGCGTTAAGCGTCGGTTCGGGTCGGTTCAGGTC
>NZ_JBHJTL010000186.1:0-4387 GCF_042264065.1 Streptomyces sp. NPDC056222
GGGCCGACACCCTCTCCCTGCCGGGGCCGGACCGACCGCCCCCGCCGGGACGCCCCGGCGCCGCTCGCCGCCGGGGCATGGGCCGCCCCACCCCGCCGGGGAGGAGCGACTGTCTCCCTGCCGGGGAGGACCGACTGCCTCCGCCGAGGACGGGCCGACCGTCCCCGTGCAGCGGGAGGACCGACCGCCCCCGCCGGGACGCCCCGGCGCCGCTCGCCGCCGGGGCATGGGCCGCCCCACCCCGCCGGGGAGGACCGACTGCCTCCGCCGAGGACGGGCCGACCGTCCCCGTGCAGCGGGCGGACCGACCGTCCCCCGCCGGACCGCCCATCCCCGCGGCACGGACCGCCCCTCACCCCCGAGGGACGGGCCGGGCGGCGGAGCCGCGCGGCCCGTCCCCCGGCGGTAGGCTGACCTGGCCCAAAGGGCAGCACCACCACCGTTTGTTCGAAGGGAAACCTCATGCCGCTCGAAGCCGGCCTCCTGGAGATCCTGGCCTGCCCGGCGTGCCACGCGCCGCTGAACGACCGCACGGCGGCCGAGACCCCCGAGCTGATCTGCACGGGTGACGACTGCGGCCTGGCCTACCCGGTCCGCGACGGCATCCCCGTCCTCCTGGTCGACGAGGCCCGCCGCCCGGCGTAAGGCAGGCGCCGCCCCACCCAGGGAAGATCCGAACCCCGGTGGGGCGGGTAGGGAAACAGAACCCGGCCGACGGTCGGGCACACATCACCGGCCGCACCCGCCCCGCCCTCGGAGGCCCCATGCTGGACGAGACCCTCCTCGACGCACCGGACGCCCTCGCCCTCGCCGACCGCCGCGGTCTGCTCCGCGGCGCCGCCGAGGCCGGCGCACGGGTTCGGACCGCCGCCCGCCACGCCGCCGAGGCCGGCATCGACGAACTCAGTCCGGAGGGCCGGCCCCGCTCCGTCCTCGTCGCCGGCCCCGGCACCGCGGCCGCCGGCGTCGCCGACCTGGTCGGAGCCCTCGCCGGCGCCTCCGCTCCCGTCATCCGCCTCCAGCCCACCGGCGTCGCCCCCGCCGCCGGCGCCCTGCGCTGGGCACTCCCCGGCTGGGCCGGCTCCGTGGATCTGCTCCTGATCCCGACGACCGACGGCTCCGAACCCGGACTCGCCCTCCTCGTCGAGCAGGCGTACCGCCGCGGGATCACGGTCGTCGCCGTCGCGCCCAGGAACACCCCGCTCGCCGAGGCCGTCAGCGGCCCCCGCGGACTGCTCGTGCCCATGGCGATGGCCCCGCACGAGAGCGCCGAGGAGTACGAGGAGACCCTCGCCGCGGGACCCGGCTCGCTGTGGGCCCTGTTCACCCCGCTCCTCGCGCTCCTCGACCGTGTCGGCCTCGTCGAAGCGCCGTCCGAGACGCTGGAGAAGGTCGCCGACCGCCTGGACCGTACGGCCGAACGCTGCGGCCCTGCCATCGCCACGTACAGCAACCCGGCCAAGACGCTCGCCGCCGAACTCGCCGACTCGCTGCCGCTGATCTGGACCGAGGGCGACGCCGCGGGACCCGTCGGCCGCCGGTTCGCAGCCGTCCTCGCCGAGCTGGCCGGACTGCCCGCGCTCGCCGCCGAACTGCCCGAGGCGCTGCCCGCCCACGGCGTACTGCTCGCCGGCGACTACGCGGCAGGCGCCGACCCCGACGACTTCTTCCGCGACCGCGTCGACGAGGCCCAGGCCCTGCGCGCCCGGGTCGTCCTGCTGCGCGACCGTCCCGCCGACGCCGGTGGCCTGACCGCGGCGCCCGCCGCCCGCGAACTGGCGCTCAGCCACGGCACGGCCATCAGCGAACTGGAGCCGGAGGAGGGCGGAGACCTGGAGACCCTCGCCGAACTGCTCGCCGTCACCGACTTCGCCGCCGTCTACCTCGCCCTGGCCTCGGTCGGTATCGCCCCGCAGCACTGACCCACAGCGTCGTACTCCGTCGTACTCCGCCGTACGCGTCCGTACCCCGGAAGACCTCGCTGAGACACCCCACGGACACCACCCGCTGAGACACTCCGCCGACCCACCTCCCGCACTGAGGAAAGCTGGAATCGTTCGATGGACCGCCTCGTCAACACCGTCCGCCCCTACGCCTGGGGCTCCACGACCGCCATCCCGGAACTGCTCGGCACCACCCCCACCGGTGAGCCCCAGGCCGAGATGTGGATGGGCGCCCACCCCGGCGCCCCGTCCCGCACGGAGCGCGGACCGCTCAACGAGGTCATCGATGCCGATCCCGAACGCGAACTGGGCGCACCGGCCGTCGCGAAGTTCGGCCCGCACCTCCCCTTCCTCTTCAAGATGCTCGCCGCCGGCGCCCCGCTCTCCCTCCAGGTCCACCCCGACCTCGCCCAGGCGAAGGCCGGATTCGCCGCCGAGGAGGCGGCCGGCATCCCGATCGACGCGCCGCACCGGAACTACAAGGACGCCAACCACAAGCCCGAACTGATCTGCGCCCTCACGCCGTTCACCGGGCTGTGCGGCTTCCGCGACCCCGTCGAGGCCGCCGACACCATCGCCGCACTCGGCGTCGACTCCCTCAAGCCGTACGTCGACCTGCTGCACGCCCACCCCGAAGAGGCCGCGCTGCGCGAGGTCATGACCGCCCTGCTCGTCGCCGACCGCGAGGAGATGGCGCACACCGTCGCCGAGGCCGCGGCCGCCGCCACCCGCCTGGGCGGCGCCCACGCTCCGTACGCCACCCTCGCCCACCACTTCCCGGGGGACGCCGGCGTCATCGCCGCCATGCTGCTCAACCCGGTCCAACTCCAGCCCGGCGAAGCCCTCTTCCTCGGTGCCGGCGTGCCGCACGCCTACATCGACGGCCTCGGCGTCGAGATCATGGCCAACTCCGACAACGTGCTGCGCTGCGGACTCACCCCCAAGCACGTCGACGTCCCGGAGCTGCTGCGGGTCGTCCGCTTCGAGCCGAACGAGGCGGCCGTCCTGCGTCCCGAAGCGTCACCGGCGGGCGAAGAGGTCTACGACACCCCGATCGACGAGTTCAGCCTGTCCCGTTTCGTACGGGCGGAGGGCGCCGCGCCCACCGATGTCACCGCCGGCACCCCGCAGATCCTGCTCGCCGTCGCGGGCCGGCCCAAGGCGGGCGAAGTGACCCTCGCGCCCGGCGAGTCGGTTTTTGTACCGGCGGGTGAAACGACCGAACTGTCCGGTACGGGAACGGTGTTTCGCGCCACCGTCGTCGCCTGATGCAACAATGACCGGCCGTATGGCGGCAACACAGCCGGAGCACCGACGAAGGGAACACGTACACCCATGAGCGCGTCAGGCGGAACCAAGGCGATCGTGGCGGCACTCGCCGCGAATCTCGCGATCGCGGTAGCCAAGTTCGTGGCGTTCCTCTTCAGTGGTTCGTCCTCGATGCTGGCCGAGAGCGTCCACTCGCTCGCCGACTCCGGCAACCAGGGGCTCCTGCTCCTCGGTGGCAAGAAGGCCAAGCGGGAGGCGACCCCGCAGCACCCCTTCGGCTACGGCCGTGAGCGGTACATCTACGCCTTCCTCGTCTCGATCGTGCTCTTCTCGGTCGGTGGCATGTTCGCCGTCTACGAGGGCTACGAGAAGATCAAGCACCCGCACCCCATCGAGGACTGGTACTGGCCGATCGGCGTTCTCGTCTTCGCGATCATCGCCGAGACGTTCTCGTTCCGTACGGCCATCAAGGAATCGAACGCGATCCGCGGCAACCAGTCCTGGAAGGAGTTCGTGCGCCGCGCGAAGGCGCCCGAGCTCCCGGTCGTCCTCCTGGAGGACCTCGGCGCGCTCGTCGGTCTGTTCCTCGCCCTGGGCGGCGTCGGCATCGCCCTCCTGACCGGCGACGGCATCTGGGACGGCATCGGCACCCTCTGCATCGGTATCCTGCTCATCCTGATCGCGATCGTCCTCGCCGCCGAGACCAAGTCGCTGCTGCTCGGCGAGTCCGCCGGCGTGGAAGACGTGAAGAAGATCGAGGCCGCGGTCGTCGACGGCGAGACCGTCACCCGCCTCATCCACATGCGCACGCTCCACCTCGGCCCCGAGGAGCTCCTCGTCGCCGCCAAGATCGCCGTCCGCACCGACGAGACGGCCTCCCAGGTGGCGGCGGCGATCAACGCGGCGGAGGAACGCATCCGCGCGGCCGTCCCGATCGCCCGGGTCATCTACCTGGAGCCGGACATCTACAACGAGTCGGCCGCGGCGGCCGGCATCAACCCGGCCAAGTCCCCGGGCGGCCCGGGCCACTGACGGGACCCGTGCCCCACGGAGTGAAGGCGGAGGCCCCCGGGGCCGCCACCGGCCCGGGGGCCACATCACATACCAGCGGGGGCCGAACCGGGACCGGCGTGCGCCGACGGCCGACCAACCACCCCGCCAGTCCGCAGCCCAAC
>NZ_JBHJTL010000187.1:0-4377 GCF_042264065.1 Streptomyces sp. NPDC056222
TTTTTCCACCCTCATTTGGTCCGGGGTTTGGGGGGGGGCCCCCCCCGCCCCCCCCCGCGGTGGGGGGGGGGGGGCCCCCCCCCCCTCCGGGGGCCGCCCCCCCTCCGCCGTTTACGCCTACGTGTCAGCGCCGCAGACGCGCCCACGGGGTGAACGTGAACACCGCGCCGCCGAGCAGGATCACCGTGCCCGCGACCAGGGCGAGGGCGCGCAGGGCGCCGTCGTCCTCTGCGCCCGTCTCGGCGAGGCCGCCGCCGGAGCCGGCCGAGCCGGAGCCGCCGCCGGACGCCGCGTCACCGCCGCCCGACGCGCCGCCCTCCTGCTTGGTGGTGTCGAGCTCCAGCGAGGCCTGGACGGCGCCCTTGACCTGACAGGGGATCACGATCGGCGAGCCGCCGAGCGAGACGTTGATGGTCAGGGTGCCGGGGCTGAGCGTGGCCTTGCCGCTCGCGCCGGGCTTGTACGTGCCCTTCATGTCCGGCAGGTCGACCGGCTTGCCCTGCTCCAGCGGGGCGGCGTTCGCCGGGCCTTCGACCTTGACCGTGCCGCTGTCCGCGCCGCCGAGCTTGACCGCCATGGAGGGCTTGAGGGCTCCGGCGGGAAGCGGGGCGGGGCTGTCCATGACGCCCTTGGCGGTCTTGACCGTGAGGTCGTAGCTGCCGCCGTTCTTCTTGGCGTTGATGGTCACCTTGGAGGTGATGTTCGCCGGTCCGGGCGACTGGCAGGAGAACTGGACCGAGACCTCCTTGCCCGTGAAGTCGGTCTGCCCGCCGCCGCCTCCGGAGGTGCCTCCCGAGGTGCTGCTCCCGCCGGAGGTGGTGCCTCCGGCGGAGGTGCTGCCTCCTGAGGTCGTGCCGCCCGACGTCGTGCCGCCGGACGTGGTGCCGCCCGACGTGGTGCCGCCGGATGTCGTGCCGCCCGAGGAGCTGCCGCCGCCGTCCGTCACCTTGATCGTCGCCCCGACCGCCACCGTCTCCTTCGGCGAACACTTCGTGTCCGTCGACATCGGCTTCGAGACGTTGATGTTGTACTTGTCCGGCGTCAGCGTGATCTCGCCCGCCTTCTCCAGCTTCAGCTTGCCCTTCATGTCCGGCAGCACCATCGGGCTGTTCTTCGGGATCGGCGGGTTCTCCCGCGGTCCCTCCATGTTCAGGGTGCCGCTCGCCGCTCCGCCGACCTTGACGACACCGGTCGGCTTCACCGTGTCCTTCTCCAGGTCGAGGATGTCGGGGTTCTTGGACGCGGCCTCGACCGTCTTCCAGACGACCTCGACCTCGTCGCCGACCTTCGCCTCCGCCGGTGCGGTGATCTGCACCTTCGTGGTGCCCTGTACCGGCGGGAGGCCGGAGATGGACGGCGGAATGCACTCGGTCTTGTACGCGACCTCGGCGGCCTGAGCGGGGCTGGCGGCCAGCATGATCCCCGCGCCGCCGAGCATCAGCGCGACTCCCGCCGCGCTCATCCTCCGTTGCGTGCTCACTGATGTCCCTTCGTCGTCGGGCTGATCTCTGACGGTGCGGACGGTGCGGAGTCCGGGGTGAACCACGGCAGGACCGTGGTCGTGCTGGTGGGTTCGTCCCGCTCGGGGGCGGGGCCTTTTTCAGGTGTACGTACAAGGGCGCGGCGACGGCGGTGTCCGGCGCGGGACCCGGAGGCGCCGCCCGGCCGGACGCGGTCCACGACCGCCATGCCGATCCGGAAGAGCGCGGCCGGGACGACCACGGCGAGCAGCAGCCAGAACAGCGACACGCCCCAGGGCCTGCCGACCCCCCACGGCTGGTCGACCAGGACCTTGCCGGCGTACTTCACCGACACCTCGTAGTCGCCGTGCGCGCCCGCCGACAGCTCGACGGGCAGCTTGATCTGGGCCTTTCTGCCGGGCTCGATCGTGCCGCGCCACTGCCGTTCCTCGTACTGCGGCGAGAAGACGCCATGGGCGGTGCCGACCTGGAAGACCGGGTCCTTGACAGGTGCCTGGCCGAGATTGCCGACGGTGAAGACGATCTCGCGCCGGGCGGGTGCGCCGAACCAGACCAGGACCCCGCTGGAGCCTTCGAGGCGTACGGAGGCGAGGACGGCGAGCCTGCCGTCGCCGGTGGCCTCGGGCAGCGGGGCCGTCGGATGGCCGGCGACGGTGAAGGCGACGTCCACGACGTCCTGTTGACCGGTGACCCCGGCCACGTGCACGACGCACGGGCAGGGCTTGGGCGGCTCGGCCACCGGCAACTTCTGGCTGAAGGCGCCCTTGGCGTCGACGGTGGCGGCCCGGCCGAGGGTGTTGGCGCAGGAGTTGGTGCCACCGATGACACCCTTGCCCGGCGCGGACTGCCCGCACATCAGCAGCATGAGCAGCGCGCCCGGCTTCCAGCCGGTGCCGCTCACGGTGATCTCGCCGCCCTTGCCGCCCTCGGTCTGCGACAGGGCGACGGTGGGCCCGGGCGCGGCGGACGCCCGGGCGGCGGGCAGCAGAGCGAGCGCGAGCGTGGCGAGGACCAGCCCCACGACCGCCACCGCCCGGCGACGCGCGCCGCGACCGGAGCCGGACGCGGCGCGCGTACGCGACACCCCGGCCCCCGCCGCGAACAGAGCGCTCCCGTCCAGCCGCTCCGTACCGCTCGTACTCATCGGTCCGCTCCTGCCGTCGCGTCCACCAACTGGGGTTCCTCCACCGGGAATCCGGGACCTGCCGTGGCCCGGCCGGCCCGGTCTGCCCGGTCGCGGCGTCTTCGGGCCGCGAGGGCGGCCGCGCCGGCCGCGGCGAGCAGGGCGCCCGCTCCACCGGCGATCGCGCCCCCGGAGACGAAGACCCGCTCGGCACGGGCTGTCGCCGCCGGGGCACCCGGGGCCGTGGCCCGCACATGGAGCGTGATCGAGTCCAACGCGGGCGGGTCGGGCCAGGGTTCGCTGCGGGTGACGCGCTCGCCGGGGCCGAGGGTGAGCGGAAGGGCCCTGGAGGGGCGGTCGAGGACGGTGCCGTAGAGGCCCTCGGCGCGGAGGGACAGGCTCGGGGCGAGCACCGTGTTGCCGCGGTTGACCAGGGTGTAGCGCACGGTGCCCGAGCCGTCGAGGCGTACCTTCTCGACGGTGAGCGCCGCCAGGCTCGGCCCGCCGACCCGCAGATGCACCGGCACCCGCACCTCGCGCCCGCCCGCCTCCGCGCTCACCGTTCCCCGGTGCTCGCCGGGGGCGGTGTCCGCCGTGACGGTGACGGCGAACGGCACGTCCGCCCGGGTCCGTGCCGGTACGGTCACCGTCCGCGCGGCGAAGGCGAGCGGGGTGCCCTGCCCGCTCAGCCGTACCGTGAGCGGCTTCGGGCCCGGGTTGGTCACGGAGAGGGTGTCCTCCAGGACGCTGCCGGCCGTGCCCTCCAGATAGACGTACGGCCGCCCTTCGGCCGCGCCCGCCGTCCACCCCGGCGGTGCGGGCGCAGCCGCCACCGCCCCGAGCAGCGCGGCGGCCGCGGTCGCCGTACCGGCCCACGCCCCCCGCATCAGCGTGCCGTGCGCCGCGTGAGCCAGAGCACGCCGGCCGCGCCGGTCAGCAGCACCGTGCCGCCGAGGGTGGCGAGCGCCGTCGCGGAGTCGAGCGGTCCGGTCTTCGGCAGCTCGCCGCCGTTCGTGGACTGCGTCTCCCCGGAAGAGCCACCGCCGGCTGCCGTCACGTCGAGCTCGAGCGACGGAGCGGGGTTGTTCTTCGGGGTGCAGACCGCCGCGTCCATGCCGAGGGCGTGGACGGTGAGCACCCCTGCGGTGAAGGTGACCTTGCCGCTCTTCTTCGGCGTGTACGTGCCGGTCAACTGCCCGATCTTGATCGGGGTGTTGGGCGGGATGGCCGCCGTGTTCGGCGTGCCCTTGACCTTGATGGTGCCCGAGTCCGCGCCGCCGAGCTTCAGCTCGGCGCGCGGCGTCATCACACCCTTGGGCAGTTCGATGGGGCTGTCGGAGACGCCCTTCTCGAAGGACATGGTGATCGTGTAGCTGCTGCCGCTCTTGACGGCCTTGATGTCGACGGGCGAGACCGCGCCCTTGGGCCCGATCTTCGTCTCGCAGGCGTAGTTCACGTCGACGACGGCGGCCTGCGCGGCGGGGGCGGAGGCCAGCACCACCGAGCCCGCCGCCGCCGCTGCCAGCGCGAAAGCTGTTCTCCTCCGGTACGGCACCTCAAGCACCCCTCACCGCGAAGTTACTGACGGCTTATCAGATTGGGCGTCAAGGTACGCCTGGGGCGTTGTAGAGGGAAGACAAAGGGAGGACCGAAGTGGGGGCCCCGCCCCCGGCGCGCCCCGGGGGTGGTTCGGAGCGACAAAGGGGGGGGCCGGGTGGTATAAAAAAAAAAAGCAGCCCCCCCGAAATTGTGGGTTTTTAAAGGTGGTGGCGG
>NZ_JBHJTL010000188.1:0-4368 GCF_042264065.1 Streptomyces sp. NPDC056222
CTCCCACTACCCTGACGCGCGGCCCCCCACCGGGGGGGGGGCCCCCCTTCCGCCGTTTCACGTGAAACACGTCAGCGGGTGGCTCCTGTGACGATCCACCGCCCGGAGCGGGAGCGCAGCCAGAGCGTCAGCATCCGGACGGTCATCATGAGCGTCATTGCCCACCACAGAGCCGTCAGCCCACCGCCCAGGGCGGGGACCAGGAGCGCGACCGGGGCGAAGACGGCCAGGGTGAGCAGCATGGCCCACGCCAGATAGGGGCCGTCGCCCGCTCCCATCAGGACGCCGTCGAGCACGAAGACCACTCCGGAGATGGGCTGGGACACGGCGACGACCAGCAGGGCGGGGAGCAGGGTGTCCTGGACCGTGGTGTCGCTGGTGAAGAGGGGAATGAAGAGCGGGCGGGCGACGATGATCAGTGCGCCCAGCACGATGCCGGAGACCACACCCCACTGGACCATGCGCCGGCAGACCTGTCGTGCGCCCTCGGCATCGTCGGCGCCGAGATACCGGCCGATGATGGCCTGTCCCGCGATGGCGATCGCGTCGAGGGCGAAGGCCATCAGGCTCCACAGGGCCAGGATGATCTGGTGCGCGGCGACCTCGGTGTCGCCCATACGGGCCGCGACGGCCGTGGCGATCATCAGGACCGCTCGCAGGGAGAGCGTGCGGACGAGGAGCGGGACGCCCGCCTGTGCGCTGGCGCGTATACCGGCCGCGTCCGGACGCAAGGAGGCGCCATGGCGTCTGGCGCCTCGGACGACCACGACGAGATAGGCGACGGCCATGCCGCACTGGGCGATCACTGTGCCCCATGCGGAGCCGGCGATGCCCATGCCGGCGCCGTACACGAGGCCCACGTTGAGGAGTGCGTTGGCCGCGAAGCCGCCGATGGCCACGTACAGCGGCGTACGGGTGTCCTGGAGGCCGCGCAGGACGCCCGTGGCGGCCAGAACGACGAGCATGGCGGGGATGCCGAGGCTGGAGATCCGCAGATAGGTGATGGCGTACGGGGCGGCGGTGTCCGAGGCGCCGAAGAGGTCGATCAGCCAAGGGGCTGTGGGCAGGGTGAGTGCGACGACGGCTCCACCCAGGAGGAGCGCGAGCCAGATGCCGTCCATGCCCTGGCGAATGGCGGCCTTGAGGTCGCCGGCTCCTACGCGGCGGGCGACGGCGGCCGTGGTGGCGTAGGCGAGGAAGACGAAGACGCTCACGGCGGTGGTGAGCAGGGCCGCCGCGATGGCAAGACCGGCGAGTTGTGGCGTGCCGAGATGGCCGACAATGGCGCTGTCGACCATGAGGAAGAGCGGCTCGGCGACGAGCGCGCCGAAGGCCGGGACGGCGAGCGAGATGATCTCTCGGTCGTGCTGCCGGCGGGCGGCCTTGGGGGTCGGGGGAGCCTGGGTCATGGATGCCAATCTAATCTTCCACAGGTAAGAGATGCAACGTAGTTGGGATCCTTACAAGTGTGGTGCTCCGGCCTTCGACTGTGCGCCGTTTGTTCTGATCTTGATCCCGAGGGGAAAGTTTTTCTCCCCCACAGCCCGTGGACGGAAAAAGGCCAGGTCAGGGCGGTGACTCGGGGGTGGCTATGAGTTTGTCCACATGGCTGTCCCCCGGTCCGTGCACAGGTTCTGCGGAGTTCTCCACAGCATCTGGTCGTTCACCCACAGGCCCTGTGGATAACCAGATTGGCTGACGGTGCCCGCGGGCCTACCGTGGTCCGGCGCCCGACGCGCCAGAAGCGGAGTCAAAGCCTCTTGTTTGTCCGAGCCGTGGCGTAAGAAAGATTGGCACGGCTAGGTCCGCGGAGCGGACGGGATGAGGT
Organism: Streptomyces sp. NPDC056222; assembly: GCF_042264065.1. Classification (NCBI taxonomy): domain Bacteria; kingdom Bacillati; phylum Actinomycetota; class Actinomycetes; order Kitasatosporales; family Streptomycetaceae; genus Streptomyces; species Streptomyces sp. NPDC056222. Next base: position 1,829 of record NZ_JBHJTL010000188.1, read on the forward strand.
GGCTTGATGAGCATTCCTGAGCCCCTGGACGACCCCTGGGCCGACAGCGGACCGAGTGACCGGTTGCCTGTCGCACGACCCCGCGGCGAGGGCCGTGCGCGCGGACGGGGCCGGGAGGACCAGCACGACCGCGGCAGCGACAGCGGCCCGTGGGACAGCGGCCTCTCCGGCTTCGAGCGGGTGCCCCCGCAGGACCTCGACGCCGAGCAGTCCGTGCTCGGCGGCATGTTGCTCTCCAAGGACGCCATCGCGGACGTGGTGGAGATCATCAAGGGCCACGACTTCTACAAGCCGGCCCACGAGACGGTCTACGCGGCCATCCTCGACCTGTACGCCAAGGGCGAGCCCGCCGACCCGATCACGGTCGGCGCCGAGCTCACCAAGCGCGGCGAGATCACCCGCGTCGGCGGTGCCTCGTATCTGCACACCCTCGTCCAGTCGGTGCCGACCGCGGCCAACGCCGCGTACTACGCGGAGATCGTCCACGAGCGCGCCGTGCTGCGACGGCTCGTGGAGGCCGGCACCAAGATCACGCAGATGGGATACGCGGCCGACGGCGACGTCGACGAGATCGTGAACTCGGCCCAGGCCGAGATCTACGCGGTCACCGAGCAGCGCACCACCGAGGACTATCTGCCGCTCGGCGACATCATGGAGGGTGCGCTCGACGAGATCGAGGCGATCGGCTCCCGCAGCGGCGAGATGACCGGTGTGCCGACCGGCTTCACCGACCTCGACCAGCTCACCAACGGACTGCATCCGGGCCAGATGATCATCATCGCGGCCCGTCCCGCCATGGGTAAGTCGACTCTCGCCCTGGACTTCGCCCGGGCCTGCTCCATCAAGCACAACCTGCCGAGCGTCATCTTCTCCCTCGAAATGGGCCGCAACGAGATCGCGATGCGCCTTCTCTCGGCGGAAGCCCGGGTCGCGCTGCACCACATGCGCTCCGGCACCATGACGGACGAGGACTGGACCCGGCTGGCCCGCCGGATGCCGGACGTCTCGCAGGCCCCGCTCTACATCGACGACTCCCCGAACCTGTCGATGATGGAGATCCGCGCCAAGTGCCGTCGGCTCAAGCAGCGCGCCGGCCTGAAGCTCGTGGTCATCGACTACCTCCAGCTGATGCAGTCGGGCGGCTCCAAGCGGTCCGAGAGCCGACAGCAGGAGGTCTCGGACATGTCGCGAAACCTGAAGCTTCTGGCGAAGGAGCTCGAACTGCCGGTGATCGCGCTCTCGCAGCTGAACCGTGGCCCCGAGCAGCGCACCGACAAGAAGCCGATGGTCTCCGACCTGCGTGAATCCGGCTCCATCGAGCAGGACGCGGACATGGTGATCCTGCTGCACCGCGAGGACGCGTACGAGAAGGAGTCGCCGCGCGCGGGCGAGGCGGACATCATCGTGGGCAAGCACCGTAACGGCCCCACGGCAACGATCACGGTGGCCTTCCAGGGCCACTACTCCCGCTTCGTCGACATGGCTCAGACCTGATCAGGAGTTCGACGGGCTGAGTGTCCGCCCCGCGTGAAATGTGGTCGACTCCGGCGGGGGGACGGCGTTGGATCGGGGCATGACCTCACCCTTCGACGTTCTGCTTCCCAGCACCGAACGAGCCCTGCTGCACCGCGTTGCCGTCGCCCAGTCCGAGGGGAGGTCGCCCTCCCTCGTCGGGGCGGTGGCCCGCGACGGCGTGATGGTGTGGAGCGGCTCGCGCACCTGTGTCGACGGCCATGCCCCGGATGCCGATACTCAGTACCGGATCGGCTCCCTCACCAAGGTGTTCACCGCGGTCCTGGTGATGCGGCTCCGGGACGAGGGACTCCTGGATCTGAACGACCCGTTGGACAAGCACCTTTCGGGTACGGGCGTGGGCGAGGTGACCATCGCCCAACTCCTCGGGCACAGCGCCGGGCTCGCGGCCGAGACACCTGCGCCGTGGTGGGAGCGGACCCCCGGGACCGTCCGGCCGGAGCTGTCCGATGTCCTCGGCGACGAGCCCCGGGTCCACCCGGTGGGGCGCCTCCATCACTACTCCAACCCTGGTTACACACTGCTCGGTTCGCTGGTCGAGGCGGTCCGTGGAGTGTCCTGGGAGGAGGCGCTGCGCGGTGAGATCCTGGAGCCTCTCGGGCTGTCGCGTACGAGCGCGCAGCCGGTGGCTCCCCATGCCGGTGGCTGGGCCGTGCACCCCTGGGCCGATGTGATGCTGCCCGAACCGTCCGAGGATCTGGGGGTGATGGCTCCGGCCGGACAGCTCTGGTCGACGGCCGAGGACCTCTGCCGCTTCGCCGGCTTCCTTGCCCAGGGCGACGACCGGGTGCTCAGCGCGGCTTCCGTCGCGGAGATGCGGACGCCGGCTGCGGCGCCGGGAGCCGGTGAATGGGAGGGCGGCTACGGCCTCGGCATCCAACTGCTCCGCAAGGACGGCCGGACGCTGATCGGGCACACCGGCTCGCTGCCCGGTTTCGTCGCGTGTCTCTGGGTGAGTGTGGAGGACGGGGTGGCGGCGGTTGCGCTCGCCAACGCCACCTCGGGGC
>NZ_JBHJTL010000189.1:0-3890 GCF_042264065.1 Streptomyces sp. NPDC056222
CCTGGGGGGGGGGGGTGGGTGGTTCTTGGGTCAGGGGGGGTGTCGGGGGCTTGGGGTGCCCGGGGTTTTTGTCGCACCTGCCGGTTTAAGGCGCAGCCCGCAATCCCGTTGCTGCGCCTTCACGTGTGTCTGGCGTCGCGCGCCTCAGGCGCGCAGCTTCGCGGTGGCCGCGGCGCGGGCGGCGGCCACGGCCTCCGACTCCTTCGGCATACCGAGGCCGGCGCCCTTCATGGCGAGGCCGATGACACCGCCGAGGAGGACGACCCCCATGCCGGCCCAGAAGCCGACCTGGTTGGCCGCCACCATGAAGACTCCGGCGATGCAGAAGCCGATGAAGGAGATGATGACACCGGTCCAGGCGGCCGGGGTGTGTCCGTGGGCGCTGCCCGCCATGAGTTGCTCCTCGTTTGCTGTTGCTCGGTGGTGGCTCGGGTGAGGTCTCGCGTGCGAGGACACTCGTGCCACATTGTCCCGCACACCGGGGCGCGGGGATGAATCGGGGGTGGCCGGACGATCACGCGTCGCGCCACCCCTCCGCGATCAGCTCTCGTGCGTCGGGTCCTCGCCGCGGTCGAGGGCCTTCCACAGGTCCTCCGGCCGGTCGGCCGCGACTCCGGCCGCGGGTGCCTTGCGCGCGGCGCGCGGCGTGCCGGAGCGCTCGTAGCGTCCGCCCATCGTCGGCCAGCTCTTCCCGTACCGCAGGGCGAGCAGGCCCGCGGCGAGGATGAGCAGCGCCCCGGCGGCGGCGACGTACGGCCAGGCGGTGTGGGTCAGGCCGGACACCGAGGCGGCCGTGTCGCCGGTGATGCGCGCGGCCTCCGCGTCCAGCGCGTCGGTGTCGGACGCGCCGAGGAACGCGGCGAGCGCCGCGCCCGCGCCGCTGAGCGCGAGCAGGCCGGAGACCAGGGTGCGCCCGGCGCGGCGGACGGCGAAGACGGCGACGAGCGCGGCCAGGCCGACTATGGCGAGGGCGGTCGGCACACCGGTGACGGTGCCGCCGTCGGCCTCGACCGGCACGGTGCCGCCGCCCACCGACGCCGTGCCCTCGGCCCAGATCTGGCCCGCGGACAGCAGCACGACGGTGGCACCGAGGGCGCCGAGCAGAAGGGCCACGGCCAGGCTGCGGCGGCCACCGGACGAGGCGGCCGCGGCGCCCGCGCGCGCGGCTCGGGGCTGGGGTACGGGAACAGCACTCACGTACCCCACTATCCCTTACGCCCTCATGCGCCGTTCATCCGGTTGGCGGTGTGGACGGCGCGGAGGACGGCGGCCGCCTTGTTGCGGCACTCGTTGTCCTCGCCGACCGGGTCGGAGTCGGCGACGACACCGGCTCCGGCCTGCACATACGCGGTGCCGTCGCGGAGCAGCGCGGTACGGATGGCGATCGCGGTGTCGGAGTCGCCGGCGAAGTCGAGGTAGCCGACACACCCGCCGTACAGTCCGCGCCGGGACGGTTCCAGCTCCTCGATGATCTGCATGGCGCGCGGCTTCGGCGCGCCCGACAGCGTGCCGGCCGGGAAGCAGGCGGTGAGGACGTCGAAGGCGGTCCTCCCCTGCGCGACCCGCCCGGTCACGGTCGACACGATGTGCATGACGTGCGAGTACCGCTCGATCGACATGAAGTCGACGACCTCCACCGAGCCCGGCTCGCAGACCCGGCCGAGGTCGTTGCGGCCGAGGTCGACGAGCATCAGATGCTCGGCCCGCTCCTTGGGGTCGGCGAGCAGCTCCTCCGCGAGGTCGTGGTCCTCCTGCGGAGTGGCGCCGCGGTGCCGGGTGCCGGCGATCGGGTGGAGCATCGCGTGCCCGTCCTCGACCTTGACCAGCGCCTCGGGGGACGAGCCCACGACGTCGAAGCCGTTCTCGAAACGGAAGAGGTACATGTACGGCGACGGGTTGGTGGCCCGCAGCACCCGGTACACGTCGAGCGCGGAGGCACGGCACGGGGTCTCGAAGCGCTGCGAGGGGACCACCTGGAAGGCCTCGCCGGCCCGGATCCGCTCCTTGATGTCCTCGACGGCCTCCTGGTAGGCCGGACCGCCCCAGAGGGCCGAGAACTCCGGCAGCTCGGAGGCCGGCAGCGCGGCGGGCGGGTTGGCCACCGGGCGGGCCAGGTCGGCCTCCATCGTGTCGAGCCGGGCGACGGCGTCGGCGTACGCCTCGTCGACGCCGGTCTCCAGGTCGTTGTGGTTGATCGCGTTGGCGATCAGCAGGACCGTGCCGTCCCAGTGGTCCAGGACGGCGAGGTCGCTGGTGAGCAGCATGGTCAGCTCGGGGAGCTCCAGGTCGTCCCGGGTGGAGTCGCCGATGCGCTCGAGGCGGCGGACGATGTCGTACCCGAGGTAGCCGACCATGCCGCCGGTGAAGGGCGGCATCCCGGACGCCAGGTCACGGGGAGTGTGGAGGGCTTCGACGGTGGCGCGCAGGGCCTGCAGGGGGTCGCCGTCGGTGGGGACGCCGACGGGCGGGGTGCCGAGCCAGTGCGCCTGGCCGCCCCGGACGGTGAGGGTGGCGTCGCTGCGGACGCCGATGAAGGAGTAGCGCGACCAGGAGCGGCCGTTCTCCGCGGACTCGAGGAGGAAGGTGCCGGGGCGTTCGGCGGCGAGCTTGCGGTAGAGCCCGACCGGGGTGTCGCCGTCCGCGAGGAGCCGGCGGCTGACAGGGATCACGCGGCGGTCGGCCGCCAGCTTGCGGAAGGTCTCGAGGTCCATGGCGGCTGACCTTACTGGGAGAGCGGGAGCACGTCGGCGTCGAAGCAGGTGCGCGCGCCGGTGTGGCAGGCGGCGCCGACCTGGTCGACCTTGACGAGCACGGTGTCGGCGTCGCAGTCGAGGGCGACGGACTTGACGTGCTGGACGTGGCCGGAGGTGTCACCCTTGACCCAGTACTCCTGGCGGCTGCGCGACCAGTAGGTGCAGCGGCCGGTGCTGAGGGTGCGGTGGAGGGCCTCGTCGTCCATCCAGCCGAGCATGAGCACCTCGCCGGTGTCGTACTGCTGGGCGATGGCCGGGACGAGTCCGTCCGGGCTGCGCTTGAGGCGGGCGGCGATGGCCGGGTCGAGATTGCTGCTCATGCGGCCATTGTGCCGTGGCCGGCGGGTGTGTCCGGCGGACGTCCACTGGGCGGACCGGCGGCGCCGGTCGTACGCTGGCGAGCATGTCGACCCATGCCAAGCGTGAACGCCTGTTGCTCGCCGATCTGTTGGAGGCGGCCGGGCCCGATGCCGCGACGCTCTGCGAGGGCTGGCGGACCCGGGACCTCGCGGCCCATGTGGTGGTGCGCGAGCGCCGCCCGGACGCGGCCGCCGGGACGCTCGTACCGGCGCTGAAGGATCGTCTGGACCGGGTGCAGGCCGAGTTCGCGGAGAAGCCGTACGAGGAGCTGATCCAGCTCATCCGTACGGGTCCCCCGCGAATGTCGCCGTTCACCATCAAGCAGGTGGACGAGGGGGCGAACGTCGTCGAGTTCTACGTCCACGCGGAGGACGTCCGGCGGGCCCAGCCGGACTGGTCGCCGCGCGAGCTGGACCCGGTCTTCTCGGACGCGCTCTGGTCCCGTCTGGAGAAGGGCGCGCGGCTCCTCGGCCGGAAGGCCCCCGTGGGGCTGGTGCTGCGCCGCCCGAACGGGCAGACGGCGGTGGCGCACCGCGGCACGCCGGTGGTGACGGTCTCCGGCGAGCCTGGTGAGCTGACGATGTTCGTCTTCGGCCGCCAGGACGTGGCGAAGGTGGAGCTGGACGGGGAGCAGGACGCGATCGACCGACTGCACGAGGCGAAGCAGCTGGGGATCTAGGGGGTGTCTTGCCGAGCCGGCCTGTTCGGCCATACACCCCCGGGGGCCGCCGGGGCAAGGCGCGGCGGGGCCCCAGTCTCGGATACACAACAGACGCT
>NZ_JBHJTL010000190.1:0-3888 GCF_042264065.1 Streptomyces sp. NPDC056222
TGGCCTGGTCGATCAGGCGCTGCTCGGTGGCGTCGTAGCCGACGAGCTCCGGGCCGATCTGCTCGATCACGGCGAGGACGGCCTTCTCGACCCCCAGAGTGCTTGCCCGCTCGCGCGTGTGCGCGGCACCTGGTCCCGGGGGTCGATCGCGCAGGGCTCCAGGCCCACCGTTTGCGTGATCGTCTCGGGAGAGATCGTTGCCGAGTGAAGAGGGTCGGCTGTGCGGCACTCCGTCTAACGGCGTTACACCGGGGATCAGCCGGCGGGCAGTGCACCGAGCTGCCAAGGGTAGGTGCGGGTGCCAGCGCGTCACGTCGTCCCGTCGCGCTGGCGAGCCCGGGGAAGGGCGCCTCTGTGGAGTTGTCCAGGGGTGGTCAGTTGCCGCGGGCCGCCCGGTGCTGGCGTGCGCGAGCGGACGCGGCCGACTCGATCGCGAGCCATGCGGGGATGGCCACGCGGGCAGGCCGAGGTGCCGGCGCAGCAGGAGGCCGCGTCGGCGTGGGGTCTTCGGGGATGGCTGCGGGGTCGGTCAGGCAGGACGCGCAGGAGCCATCGGTGAGTTGTCCGGGGTGGCCGCACGAGGTGCAGCGGGGGCCGCGGTATTCGCGACGGGCGGTCACAGGGCTGCGATGCCGTCGATGGGTCCGGGCATGACCCGTGGCATGGGGAACTCGGTCTGTCCGGGGACGTGGGGTGCGGGGGCCGGCCTACCGGCGGCGTCCGCGCGGTCGTGGGCGTCCTGGTGGCGCTGGTCGCGGTAGGCCAGGTAGTCCTCGCGGAAGATGCGGTACGTGCGCCTGCCCAGCTTCAGGGCGGGGATCTCCCCGTCCGCAATCCAGCGGTAGACAGTCATGGGCGTGACGCGCAGCTCTTCAGCTACCTCGGCTACGGTCATGTACTGCGGGAGGGGGGATGTGGCCTCGGTCACGATATTTTTCTCCGTCCGCCCGGGTAGCGTCTTTCCGCAAGTGTTTGACCTGCGGTTTTGTCCACCTGCGGGCGTTTTTTCGTTCCAGATGGAAATATCTGGTCCGCGAAAATTTCCGCAGGTCAGAGGGCAACCATCCGAATGTGGAGAAAATCTGTAGACGCTAGGCGCAGAAAATGTCGACTCAGAGAGACCGTGCTACTCTTCACGAAGCAGCTCACCCGTGGGGTTGCCGCTGGTCTTTCTTAGGGCGACTTCAACGTCCCAGCGGCTCAAGACCCCTCGACAAGACGGGTTGGGCCGCCGTGACCCCCGGTGAGTGTCGATCACCGGGGGTCAACTTCTTGCCTCACCATACACCGGGCTGCGCGTTTCGGACGATCGCGCCCGTACACAAGTCTGTGACAGACCAGACCTATTGCCCTATGTATGCATGTACATTATCTCCATGAGGAATCCACTTGCGGACAAGCTACTTAGCTTCGAGCAAACTACGGCGGACGTAAGGGACACGAGCAGAAAAATCGGCACCGCTGCGGAGTCTCAGGCCACCCTGAACATCGCACTGACCGCGGTCGCGGTGACCGCGCTCATCGTGGCCGCGCTGCTGGTGCACGACACGCGGGTGAACGGCCATGGCTGACACCCCCCTTGACCCCAAGGCAGAACGGGCGCGCCGCGCGCACGGACACGTGCTGCTCTTCGAAACGGTCAACGGGCCCGAGGCGCACGGTTCCTGGCTGGCCATCAGCTTGTCGGACGGCTCGTGCGACATGAAGGCGTACCCGACCAAGGTGGACGCGACCCGGTTCCAGCTCCACGAGACGCAGTGTGCGTATCTGTGCCTGACCGGCATACCGACGCTCGGGGAGCTGCGCTTGTTCCTCGACACGTGCGAGGACCTCTACGACGCCGGCCTGAAGCTGGCCGACCCCGCGACCTACTTCAACCCGGAGGCACTCCTGTGAGCGCAGACGAGATCTTCGACCCCGAGATCCACGCGGCGGACAAGGACGGAAACCCGACCCTCAACAAGGACGGGAGCTTCCGCAAGAAGCGCAGCGACGCGGGCACGGGCACGAGCGGGGGCGGCAAGCAGCGGCCGGCCTCGAGGTCCCGGAGCACGAAGACGCCGACGGGTCCCGCGCGCGAGAAGTACCGCAAGGCGGTGGACGATGTCCTGGCGCTGCCGGTCGCTGGTCTGTCGATGGCCGATCCGGTGCTCGGGTTCGCGGCGGCCGAGGTGGCGCCGGCGTGGTCGGACGCGCTGGCGGACCTGGCCGTGGAACAGCCGCGGCTCGCGGCCGTGCTGGAGCGCCTCGGGGGCGTGGGTGCGGTCGGCGGCGTGCTCGGGGTCGGCATCATGACCTTCGTCCAGTTCGGTCACCTCCTGGGCAAGGTGCCGCCGCACATCGCGCAGATGATGGGTGCCAAGAGCCGTGAGGACATCGAGCGGATCCTGGACCAGCGCGGGGCCGCGATGGCCAAGCAGCGGCCGGCGCCGACCGAGCCGCCCGTCCAGCACGAGCGCGGCCAGGTCCCCACGCCCCGGGTGATGGCCCATGTCTGACGAGGTGCAGTACGACACCGAGGTGTCGTCCGAGGACGCGTACGAGGCTGCGCTGGTGCGGTGCGGCCGGACTCAGCACGCGCTGGTGCTGGCCGAGGCGCGGATCATCGCGTGGAAGCGCCGGTACTCGGAGCTGCTGAAGGTGTGCGGCGAGTGGGAGTCCGAGGCGCTGAGGCTGCGGGAGCGGTACGGCGTGGGGGAGCTGGGGGGTGGGGATGGCCAGGACCAGGGCGCCGCGGGCGGCACCGAGCCAGAGCGTGAGGCTGATCGAGCGGCGTAGGTTCCTCTCCTCGGTGTGGGAGTACGGCGCGGGTGAGCACGTGTCGTTCATCGGCCCGACCGGTTCGGGCAAGACGCGCCTTGCGCTCCAGCTCCTCGCGCGGTCCGTGTCGGATGACCTGACCGGGTACATCACGGTCATGAAGGCCAAGGACAAGACCGTGGGCGAGTTCCTGGCCCAGCACGACCGCTGGAAGCGCACGCTCACGTTTCCCCCTCCGCCGCGTGCTCCGGGCATGCCCAAGGTGAACGGGTGGGTGGTGTGGCCGCACCACACGAACGATCCGGCGGCCGACGAGATCCGGCACGAGCGGGTGTTCAAGGAGATGCACAAGCGGCTGTACGTCAAGGGGGACAACATCATCTTCGATGATGAGGTGGTGTCCCTGGTCCGGGAGATGGACATGAAGCGGGACCTCACCCGGATCTGGACCAAGGGCCGGTCCCTGGGGTCGGGTCTGTGGGGGGCGACGCAGCGTCCGGCCATGGTGCCGCTGGAGATGTACGACCAGGCGCAACACCTGTTCCTGGCGAACATCAAGGACAAGCGGTCGCAGGACCGGTTCGGGGAGATCGCGGGTGTGGACCCGGACCTGGTGGTGGACGTGGTGCGGCGCCTGCCCAAGTTCCACTGGCTGTACATCCGGCAGGAGGCGGGGCAGATGTGCGTGGTCGGCCCTTGATCTTTCCCATTTGGTTGCCTTAGGCAACCGAATATGTTTCCCTACTTAACAAACTCTGCCCGCTCGGTCGGGCACTGAGGGAGGAACCCACATGACCATGACCGCGACCGAGGCTCCGGCGCAGTCCAAGAACGGCAAGGGCAAGGAGCAGCAGGTTGTTGCCGCTCGCCCGTTCGTCACCGGGACCCGGACCCTGGAGTCCGAGGTCTACACCCAGACCGTCACGCAGAACACCGCCACCCAGACGCTCCAGCCGTACGAGTTCCAGGTGGACGGGTACCTGTCGGGCGCGCTGATCCGCGTCACCGCGACGACCGCGTCCAACGCCGCGACCGTTGCCTTCCAGGCGGACGGGCCGTTCTCGGTCCTCCAGTCGGTGATTACGGCCTCCACGCGCTGGCCGACATGGGCGCGCACTGGGAGGACAC
>NZ_JBHJTL010000191.1:0-3696 GCF_042264065.1 Streptomyces sp. NPDC056222
GCGGGGATGTCCAGGACGGCGGAGACCGGGGCGGTGGTGGCGAACTTCTGCATGGTGCTCTCCTCGTGTCAGCAGCGCGCACTCCGTCGGCCCGCTGTTTCTGATGATGGAAAGCTACGTTGCGTTCATGGACTTGGCAACAGACTCGTTGCGCAAGATTACCGTCACTGCAGGTAGATGCAGAGAAATCGTTGCAACGGATTTAAATCTAACGCAACGTCCGCCATGTCGTTCGTTGCAATGAATGAAAGGTGAACGCTATAGTCGAGTTCTCTACGACCGCGAAGGAGACCGCGATGCCCGGAGGTAGGCTCACCCAGCCCGAACGCCAGCAGATCGCGCTGGGGCTGGCCGACGGCCTGGCCTACGCCGAGATCGCCAGGCGCCTCGAACGCCCGACCTCGACGATCACGCGCGAGGTGATGCGCAACGGCGGCCCCACCGCCTACCGCGCGGACCTCGCCCACCGCGCCACGGAACGCCGCACCCACCGCCGCAGGCAGGCCGCACCGTCGGAGGCGCCTCCACTCGCCCACGGACGCGACGCCGAGGCCGTGCGTGAGTACGAGGAGGTGTTCACCACCGTCATGATGCAGTCGGGCATGCCCAAGATGATGTCCCGGGTGATGGCCTGCCTCTGCCTCGCCGACTCGGGCAGCCTCACCGCGTCCGAACTCGCCGGACGCCTCCAGGTCAGCCCGGCGTCCGTCTCCAAGGCGATCACGTTCCTCGAAGGCCAGGGCATGGTCCGCCGGGAACGCGACGAACGCCGCCGCGAGCGCTACGTCGTCGACGACGACGTCTGGTACCAGTCGATGATGGCCAGCGCCCGCTCCACCGCCCACATAAGCGAGATCGCACGCCAGGGCGTCGGCGTCCACGGCACCGCCACCCCGGTCGGCACCCGCCTCGAGAACATCGCCCGCTTCCTCGACTTCGTCTCCGAGAGCACCGCCCGCGCCGCGGAGCAGGCCCGCGCGATCCTCCACACGAAGCCCGAATCAGCCCCGGACAGCACCACCTGAACCGTCTTCGGACCGTCAGCGCGGGAGCCGGGCCAGGGCGACCGCGCCGGCCACACCGTCCGGCACCGGGGACGGGACCAGGCCCAGCGCGCCCACCCGCTCGGCGAGTCGGGGCAGCAGCGGGCCGCCGGGGCCGATCAGGCCACCCGTCGAGACCAGGGGCTCCCCCGGGCGTGGTGTCAACGCGCCCACGGTGGCGGCCAGTTCGTCCGCCGCTCGGTCGAGGAGCGAACGGGCCACCTCGTCCCCGGCCCGTTCCGCGTCCACCACGAGCGGGCTGAGGGCCGCGAGCCGGACCGGGTGGCCACCGAATCCGTACCCGACGACGCGCTCCTTGGTCAGGCCGCCGCACACCTCCCCCACCGGCCCGGCGAGGGCGGTGGCCGGGCCACGACCGTCCAAGGAGCGCAGGACCGCCCGCAGCGCCTCTCGCCCCAGCCAGAAGCCGCTGCCCGCGTCGCCCAGGAGCCAGCCGTCGCCGTCCACGGCCCTGACCGCCCTGCGCCGCTCCACCCGCGCGCCGGCGGCGCCCGTGCCGGCGATCAGCACGAGCCCGTCCGCCGGAGTGCCGGGCCCCGAGGCGAAGGCGATGTCCGCGTCCCCCATGACCTCGACCCGAGCGGGGGACGCGCCGGCCTCGGCCAGCGCCGCGGCGAGCGCCGACCGGGCCTTCTCGACACCTCCGCCCGGCCCGCCGCCCGCGAAACCGGCCACCACGGAGACCAGCGCACCCGCCCGATCCCGCGGCACGGCGCCCCGCAGCGCACCCGTCAGATTCCGTACGAGATCGGCGTGCGGCACGCTCAGCGCGTTGCCAGGACCGCCCGTGCCCTCAGCGAGCACCGCGCCCGTCGCCGCGTCGGCGAGCCGCGCCCTGCTCCGCGTACCGCCGGCGTCGATGCCGAGCACGCACATCTGAATCCCGGATTCGTTCATCAGCTCGCATGGTGGTTGATAGATTCACCGCTCGACAAGACCCGCGCACCAGGCGGGGCAGGAGGGAACACCACCGTGATCACCGTTCTGATCCGCTCCGAACTGCCCCGCATGTCCGGTTCCTTGCGCAAGGTCGGCGTCTGGGTCCTCGACGATCCGGGCCGGGTCTCCGGAGTCTCCGCCGCGGAGCTGGGCCGGCGCACCGGTACGTCCCAGGCCACCGTGACCCGCTTCTGCCACTCCCTCGGCCTCGGCTCGTACCAGGAACTGCTCCTCGCCCTCGCGCAGGAGCGCGGAGAGAACGAACGCAGCGGCGAGCAACGGCCCCTCGGGCCGGACATCGGGCCAGACGATCCGCTCGACCAGGTCGTCGCCGCCGTCGCCCAGGCCGATCTGCTGGCCCTGCGCAGGACGGCCGAGCATCTGGACCTCGACGCCCTGGAGCGGGCCGCGCAGCTTCTCGCCAAGGCCCGTCGCATCGACGTCTACGGCGTCGGCGCCTCCGGCGTGGTGGCCCTGGAGACCGAGGCCCGGCTCTTCACCATCGGCTGCGACGCCCGCGGCTGGACGGAGGTGCACGCCGCGGAGACCTCGGCGGCGCTGCTCACGCCCGCGGACGCGGTCGTGGCGCTCTCCCACTCCGGGGCGACCCGCGAAGTCCTCTCCCCGCTACGGCTCGCGGCCGACCGGGGCGCGCGGACGATCGCGGTGACCGGCGACCCCCGCTCCCCCGTCGCCCGGGCCGCCACCACCCATCTGACGGCGACCTCGGCCGAGACCAGCTTCCGGCGCGGCGGGTTCGGGACCCGGCACTCGGTGCTGCTGATCCTGGACTGCCTCTACGCGCGCGTGGCACAGCTGACGTACGCACGGGCGACCGCCGCAATGGCACTCACCGCACACATTCCGGACAACCACCGCTAGAGCGGGCGTACGCGAACGGGCCCTGCCCACGAACCGAGTTCGCGGGCAGGGCCCGTTCGTCACACTGTCACACCACGCTCAGATCTCGCCGCGCAGTTTGGCGAGCGCCTCCGCGAGGATCGCCTCGCCGTCCGCGTCGCTGCGCCGCTCACGTACGTACGCGAGATGCGTCTTGTACGGCTCGGTGCGCGGCGGGTCCGGCGGGTTGTCCCGGTCCTGACCGGCCGGGAAGCCGCAACGCGGGCAGTCCCACGTCTCCGGAACCTGTGCGTCACTGGCGAAGCTCGGCTGCGTCTCGTGCCCGTTCGAGCACCAGAAGGAGATGCGGAGGCGCGGCGCCGACTCGCCCCGCTCGGCCTCCCCCATCGGCCCCGCTCCGACCCGGCTTCCCCGGATCGCGTTGCCACTTGCCACGGTCGTAACTCCCTGCGTGATGGTGCTCGAAGATGCCCCAGTCTACGTAAGGCCCAACGCGCGTCCAGTGATTGGAGTTACACGTCCAACTTCATCAGAAGCGCAAGTACGACAATGCACGCGAACCACAGCAGACCGACCACGATGGTGATCCGGTCCAGGTTGCGCTCGGCGACCGAGGAACCACCGACGGACGACTGCATACCGCCACCGAACATGTCGGAGAGGCCGCCGCCCTTCCCCTTGTGCATGAGCACCAGCAACATCAGCAGGCCGCTGAAGACGATCAGGGCGATCGAGAACCCCATAACCACGGCTGGACCAACTTCCTCGGATCTCATACGGACGGGGGTGGGGGCCGGGCAGCCCCACCCCCCCCCCGGGACGAAGGATACCG
>NZ_JBHJTL010000192.1:0-3679 GCF_042264065.1 Streptomyces sp. NPDC056222
ATAAGAGACAGGCCCACCGGCGTCCGCGGTCCCCGGCACGGTTCCACGTCTGCGGGGGCAGGTCCCCACACACACTTCGTGGCCGCACCGCGCACACCCGGCGCAGGGCGGTTGGACAGGGAGAAACGACAAGGTGGCAGCACCGAAGAAGGGCCGACGGCCGGCGGGGGGCCAGAGCAGGCCGGGGCGTGCCCTGGCTCTGATCCTGATCGCCATGGTCGCGCTCACGGGCGGAATGTTCTGGTCGGGGCACACCACTCCGCGGCTGGGCATCGACCTCGCGGGCGGTACGTCGATCACGCTCAAGGCGAAGGCCGAGCCGGGCAAGGAAGACGCCGTCAACGAGACCAACATGAACACCGCGGTCGGCATCATCGACCGCCGTGTCAATGGTCTGGGTGTCTCCGAGGCCGAGGTTCAGACGCAGGGCAAAGAGAACATCATCGTCAACATCCCCCGGGGTGTGAACGAGAAGCAGGCCCGTGAGCAGGTCGGCACCACCGCCCAGCTCTACTTCCGGCCCGTTCTGACCTACGCGCCCTCGCAGCAGCCCGCGCCGGACGCGAGCTCCTCCGCCTCGCCGAAGCCCTCGGCTTCCGGAGCGACCGCCGACAGTGGCAAGAAGGACGATAAGTCCGCCACACCGTCGTCGAGCGCCTCCACCCAGGGCCGCGCGGTCTCCGAGGCCCTGAAGGCCCCGAGCCCCACGCCGACCGCGAGCGGTTCCGCCACCCCGAAGAGCTCGGACAGCCCCAAGCCCTCGGCCACGCCGAGCGCCGACCCCGCGGCCTCCGCCCTTGAGCAGAAGTTCGCGGCCCTGAACTGCCTCGACCCGAAGCAGCGCGCCGCCGCCGGTCAGGGCGTCAAGCCCGAGGACTCCACCGTCGCCTGTGGCAAGAACGCCATCGGCCAGTGGGAGAAGTACCTTCTCGGCCCGGCCGAGGTCGACGGCAAGGACGTCGACAACGCCAAGGGCGTCCTCGACCAGCAGCGCGGCATGTGGATCGTGAACATGGAGTTCACGGAGGCGGGCGCCAAGAAGTTCTCGCAGATCACCAGCAAGCTGTCGCAGCAGCAGGAGCCGCAGAACCAGTTCGCGATCGTGCTGGACGGCGAGGTCGTCTCGGCCCCGTCGGTGCGCACCACGCTGAGCGCCAACGCGGAGATCTCCGGCAGCTTCACCCAGCAGTCGGCCCAGGACCTCGGCAACATCCTGTCCTACGGTGCCCTGCCGCTCTCCTTCGACACCCAGAGCGTCGACACCGTCACCGCCGCCCTCGGCGGCGAGCAGCTGCAGGCGGGCCTGATCGCCGGTGCGATCGGTCTGGCCCTGGTCGTCCTCTACCTGGTGATCTACTACCGCGGCCTGTCCTTCGTGGCGCTGCTCAGCCTTCTGGCCTCGGCGATCCTCACGTACGTGATCATGTCGCTGCTCGGCCCGGCCATCGGCTTCGCGCTGAACCTGCCGGCCGTCTGTGGCGCCATCGTCGCCATCGGAATCACCGCAGACTCGTTCATCGTCTACTTCGAACGCATCCGCGACGAGATCCGCGAGGGGCGCACGCTCCGCCCGGCCGTCGAGCGCGCGTGGCCCCGTGCCCGCCGCACGATCCTCGTCTCCGACTTCGTGTCGTTCCTCGCCGCCGCCGTGCTCTTCGTCGTCACCGTCGGCAAGGTCCAGGGCTTCGCGTTCACGCTCGGTCTGACCACCCTGCTCGACGTGGTCGTGGTGTTCCTCTTCACGAAGCCGCTGATGACGCTGCTCGCACGGACCAAGTTCTACGGCGAGGGCCACGCCTGGTCCGGGCTGGACCCGAAGCGTCTCGGCGCCAAGCCGCCGCTGCGCCGCTCCCGTCGTGTCTCCGCCCCCGTCGACTCCCCGAAGGAGGCGTGAGATGGCGAGCAAGCGCGACAGCCTCGGCGCCCGGCTCAACCGCGGTGAGGTCGCCTACGACTTCATCGGCAACCGCAAGCTCTGGTACGGCCTGTCCATCCTGATCACCATCACGGCGATCGTGGCTCTGGCCGTCCGAGGCCTGAACATGGGCATCGAGTTCCAGGGCGGTGCGGTCTTCACCACCCCGAAGTCGGAAGTCTCGGTCTCCCAGGCCCAGGAGTACGCCGAAGAGGCCTCCGGCCACACCGCGGTCGTACAGAAGCTCGGCAGCGGCGCGCTGCGCATCCAGGTCGGCGGCCTCGACACGTCGCAGTCCGACCAGGTCCGCACCGAGCTCGCCAAGGACCTGAACATCGCCGAGGACAAGATCGCGGCGGAGCTGGTCGGCCCCAGCTGGGGTGAGCAGATCGCCAACAAGGCATGGACCGGTCTCGCGGTCTTCATGATCCTCGTGGTGATCTATCTGGCCATCGCCTTCGAGTGGAGAATGGCGGTAGCGGCGCTCATCGCCCTGATCCACGACCTGACCATCACCGTCGGCATCTATTCGCTCGTCGGGTTCGAGGTCACGGTCGGTACGGTCATCGGTCTGCTGACGATCCTCGGCTATTCGCTGTACGACACGGTCGTCGTCTTCGACTCCCTCAAGGAGGGAACGAAGGACATCACCAAGCAGACCCGCTACACGTACAGCGATCTGGCCAACAAGTCGATCAACGGAACGCTGATCCGTTCGATCAACACCACCGTCGTGGCCCTGCTGCCGGTCGCCGGACTGCTCTTCATCGGTGGCGGTGTCCTCGGCGCCGGCATGCTGAACGACATCTCGCTTTCGCTGTTCGTCGGGCTCGCCGCCGGTGCGTACTCCTCGATCTTCATCGCCACCCCGCTCGTCGCCGACCTCAAGGAGCGCGAGCCGGCGATCAAGGCGCTGAAGAAGCGGGTGCTCGCCAAGCGGGCGTCGGCTGCCGCCAAGGGCGAGAGCCTGGACGAATCCGACGAGCACCATGACAGCTTCGAGGACGAGGACCACGCCGCCGTCGTCGGCCAGCGCGGCCGTCGGGGCCGGGCGTCGGAGAACCGCGGATGACCGCCGGGACCCAGGACACCACCGCCCTGCTGCTCAGCCGGATCCGTGACGTCCCCGACTACCCGAAGCCGGGCGTGCTGTTCAAGGACATCACCCCGCTGCTCGCGGACCCGGTGGCGTTCACGTCCCTGACCGACACCCTCGCCACGCTGTGCGCCACGCACGGTGCGACGAAGATCGTCGGCCTCGAGGCGCGCGGCTTCATCCTCGCCGCACCGGTGGCCGTCCGCGCGGGCCTGGGCTTCATCCCGGTCCGCAAGGCCGGCAAGCTGCCCGGAGCGACGCTGAAGCAGGCGTACGAGCTGGAGTACGGCACCGCCGAGATCGAGGTGCACGCCGAGGACCTGGCCGCGGGCGACCGCGTCATGGTCATCGACGACGTCCTCGCGACCGGCGGCACCGCCGAGGCCTCGCTGGAGCTCATCCGGCGGGCCGGCGCCGAGGTCGCGGGTGTCGCGGTCCTCATGGAGCTCGGCTTCCTCGCCGGGCGGGCCCGGCTGGAGCCCGCGCTGCGCGGCGCCCCGCTGGAGGCGCTGATCACGGTCTGACACGGCACCACGTGCGGTGAGGGGGGCGCCCCGGGGAATCCCCGGGGGGCCCCCCCCCGTGTCCCGGGATTTGCCCGGACGGGGGCGGTGCGGGGCGGGGGGGCCGTCGCACCCCCCCCACGCGGGGGCCCCGGGGGGGCCGGG
>NZ_JBHJTL010000193.1:0-3598 GCF_042264065.1 Streptomyces sp. NPDC056222
GGGTGTTACCCGTCTCTCATACCGGGGTGCTCCTTCAAAAGGCCCAAACTCTTCCCTGGTGGGGGGTCCACCCGCGTAAGGCCCCCCCGGATGTGCGGTGTGCCCGCCTAATAACACCTCCCGCCACTTCCGCCCCAACCGTCAGTGACCTGCGCTCTCGACCACGTTCGACCACTCGTCGAGCAGGGCCTGGGCGGAGGAGTCGTCCGGCCCCTCGGCCCACAGATGGGTGACGGCCTCGGCCGGGTCGGGCAGGACCATCACCCAGCGACCGTCCGCCTCCACGACCCGTACCCCGTCGGTGGTGTCCACCGAACGGTCCCCGGCCGCCTCCACCACCCGGCGCATCACGAGCCCCTTCACGGCCCACGGCGTCGCGACGTCCCGCCGCAGGACATGCGCCCGCGGGATACGTGCGTCGATCTGGCTCAGCGTGAGCTGAGTACGCGCCACCAGACCGATGAGCCGTACGAACGCGGCGGCACCGTCGAAGACGCTGCTGAACTCCGGAATGATGAACCCGCCACGACCGTCGCCGCCGAAGATCGTCGACTCCTCGCGGCCGACCCTGGTCAGATCGTCGGGCGACGTCGTCGTCCACTCCACCTGCGTGCCGTGGTACGCGGCGACCTGCTCGGCGATCCTCGTGGTCGTCACCGGAAGAGCCACCCGTCCGGAGCGCCGCTCGGCGGCCACCAGGTCGAGCATGACCAGGAGCGAGCGGTCGTCCTCGATGATCCGGCCCCGCTCGTCGACGAGCGACAGCCGCTCACCCACCCGGTCGAAGCGCACCCCGAACGCGGCCCGCGCCGACGCCACGATCTCCCCGAGCCGCACGAGCCCGGCCCGCCTGGTCTCCGCAGACTCCGTGGGCCTCGACTCGTCGAGCCCCGGATTGATCACCAGCGAATCCACCTGCAGCCGGCCGAGGAGGCTCGGCAGAACGAGTCCCGCGCTGCCGTTGGAGGCGTCCACGACGACCTTCAGCCCGGCCTCGGCGATCCCGGACGTGTCCACGTTCCGCAGCAACGACCCGGTGTACGAGTCGAAGACGCTCGCCGGGAAGGAGAGGTCACCGATCTCGCCAGGGAACGCCCGCCGGTACTCCTGCCGTGCGAAGACCCGGTCCAGCTTGCGCTGCCCGGCCTGCGACAGGTCCGCACCGCGCTCGTCGAAGAACATGATGTCCACGGAGTCCGGCACTCCGGGCGTGGTCCGCAGCATGATCCCGCCGGCGCTTCCGCGAGCGGTCTGCTGTCGTGCCACCGGCAGAGGTACGTTCTCCAGGTCGCGTACGTCGATGGCGCTGGCCTGGAGCGCCGAGATCACCGCACGTTTCAGGGCGCGGGCACCCCTGGAGCGGTCACGCGCGGTGGTGACGGTCGCGCCCTTCTTCAACGTCGTGGCGTACGCCCCTGCGAGCCGTACCGCCAGCTCGGGCGTGATCTCCACGTTGAGGATCCCGGAGACCCCGCGTGCCCCGAAGAGGTGGGCCTGCCCGCGGGACTCCCAGATGACCGAGGTGTTGACGAAGGCGCCGGCCTCGATGGTCTTGAAGGGGTAGACGCGGACGTTCCCCTGAACGATCGATTCCTCACCGACGAGGCACTCGTCGCCGATGACGGCACCGTCCTCGATCCGGGCGGCCCGCATGATGTCGGTGTTCTTCCCGATCACGCAGCCACGCAGATTGCTCTGCTGCCCGATGTAGACGTTGTCGTGAATGACGGCCTTGTGAAGGAAAGCGCCGCTCTTCACGACCACGTTCGAGCCGATGACGGTGTGTTCGCGGATCTCGGCTCCCGCCTCGACCTTCGCGTAGTCCCCGATGTACAACGGCCCCCGGAGGACGGCGTCGGGAGAGACCTCCGCGCCTTCCGCCACCCACACACCGGGCGAGATCTCGAAGCCGTCGAGCTCGACCTGGACCTTTCCTTCGAGCACGTCGGCCTGCGCCTTGACGTAGCTCTCGTGGGTACCGACGTCCTCCCAGTAGCCCTCGGCGACATAGCCGTAGATCGGCTTGCCTTCCTTCATGAGCTGCGGGAAGACATCACCCGACCAGTCGACGGAGGTGTCGGCCTCGACGTAGTCGAAGACCTCGGGCTCCATCACGTAGATGCCCGTGTTCACCGTGTCCGAGAAGACCTGTCCCCAGGTCGGCTTCTCGAGAAAACGCTCCACCTGTCCTTCCTCGTCGACGATCGTGATGCCGAATTCCAGCGGATTCGGCACACGCGTCAGACAGACGGTGACAAGGGCGCCCTTCTCTTTGTGGAAGGCGATCAGATCGGTGAGGTCGAAATCGGTGAGTGCGTCTCCCGAGATGACGAGGAAGGCATCGTCCTTCAATGCCTCCTCGGCGTTCTTCACACTCCCCGCGGTGCCGAGAGGTTTCTCCTCATTGGCGTACGTGAGCTCCATTCCGAGCTCCTCGCCGTCACCGAAGTAGTTCCTGACGAGCGAGGCGAGAAACTGCACGGTGACGACGGTCTCGGTGAGACCGTGCCTCTTGAGCAGTCGCAGGACGTGCTCCATGATCGGCCGGTTGGCCACCGGCAGGAGAGGCTTGGGCATGCTTGAGGTCATCGGGCGAAGTCGCGTACCTTCGCCACCGGCCATCACGACGGCCTTCATGTCGGAAGCGTCCTCCTTGAAGAGACGACGGTCCTGCCGACTTCACCTGTCTGTTCAGTGGCCCTCGGGCGTCCTCGTGCATGCCGGCGACGTTGCACGGCACAGGACAGACGGGCTCAATCGGCCGCGGTATCCGCCTTGACGAGTCGACGGACCTGGACCACGTAGAGGATCCCTGCCCACCAATACAGAGTTGTACCCCATCCGGCGAAGGCCCACCCGAAAACTTCAGCGAGTGACGAAAGCCAGCCCGTTCCGTCACTGAGCAGGAGCAAGGGGAACGCGTACATCAGGTTGAATGTCGCAGCTTTCCCGAGGAAGTTCACCTGCGGCGGGGGATAGCCGTGCCGGCGGAGGATACCCACCATCACCAGCAGCATCAGCTCACGGGCGAAAAGCGCGAGAGTCAGCCAGAGTGGCAGGATCTCCCGCCAGGTGAGGCCCACCAGCGTGGAAACGATGTAGAGCCGGTCGGCAGCCGGATCGAGGAGTCGGCCCAGGCTGCTGACCTGGTTCCAGCGCCGAGCGAGCTTGCCGTCGAGATAGTCGCTGACGCCGCTCAGCATCAACACCAGCAAGGCCCAGCCATCGCTGTTCGGACCGCCGAACACGGGTCGCAGAATCAGCCACAGGAAGAGCGGCACGCCGACGAGGCGAGCCATGCTCAGGATGTTGGGGATGGTGAGGACCCGGTCCGTCTGAACGCGAGTCTCCTGGACCTCCACCCGGGGGCCTCCTGTGGGAACGTGCCAATGATGCCCCCTGACCTTACCCTCAGCCATGACGGGCCTGTGCACAGGGGTCCGTTGTCCCCTGAACGCAAAAATGCCTCAACCCCCGGACAAGGTCCGGGG
Source organism: Streptomyces sp. NPDC056222 (assembly GCF_042264065.1). Taxonomy (NCBI): domain Bacteria; kingdom Bacillati; phylum Actinomycetota; class Actinomycetes; order Kitasatosporales; family Streptomycetaceae; genus Streptomyces; species Streptomyces sp. NPDC056222. Next base: position 3,492 of record NZ_JBHJTL010000193.1, read on the forward strand.
GTTGAGGCTAAAGATTGTTCGGCGGCGTCCTACTCTCCCACAGGGTCCCCCCTGCAGTACCATCGGCGCTGAAAGGCTTAGCTTCCGGGTTCGGAATGTAACCGGGC
>NZ_JBHJTL010000194.1:0-3451 GCF_042264065.1 Streptomyces sp. NPDC056222
ACACGCACCGGGGGCCGTCCCCGCGGCGAGAGAGCGGGCTACTTCTTGTCGCCGCCCTTGCCGTCCTTGCCCTTGTCCCCACCGGGACCCATGGACTCGTAGATCTCCTTGCACATCGGGCAGACCGGGTACTTCTTGGGGTCGCGCCCCGGTACCCAGACCTTGCCGCACAGTGCCACCACGGGAGTGCCGTCGAGGGCACTCGCCATGATCTTGTCCTTCTGGACGTAGTGGGCATAGCGCTCGTGGTCGCCGTCACCGTGGGACACCTGCGGCGTCGGCTCCACGAGGGTTCCCGTACCTGCCCCGCGCTCGGGCTCGAGAGTGCTCATGGGAGCCAAGGGTAATCAACCGCCCGCCGTTGCGGCGACAGGGCTTGCATGAGGGGCGTCAACCAGCGTGACACTCCGTACGCGTCCAGCCACCCTCGGGATCGAGGAGGCAGGGGCCGCTGATGGGGCCCCGCACCACGCCCAGGAAGTCCACCGGATCGGCGTTCAGCTCCGCCTCGGGGACCTCACAGGTAGCGATCAAGAACCACGCCCCGTCCCGACACAGCAGATCGACTCGCCCTTGCGGTACTGGGCAAGTATCTCGAGTTGCTCGCTGCTGCCGGTGAACGCGACGCCCTTCATCCGCCCGCCTGTCGTCCACACCGACACGGTGCCCTCGTCGAATTGCCAGGACAACATGCGGTCGTCGTACGACTGACCCGCACCGAGGCGGAATCCGATCGGCTTCCGCGTCGCCTGGTCGTACCGCTTCGATCCAGGCCTGCCGAGATTTCCGGCCCGCATGTTCGCCCGCAGCGTGGCGTACGCGTCACAGGTCTTCTTGATGACGTGCTGGGCGGCTTGCGCCCCCAGGCCCCACCGGCCCTTCACTTGCGCATAGACCCGCTTACGCAGGGAGAAGTTCTTGAATTCGCCCGTCTCGAATGCGACCTTCGCGACCCACGAGGCGGCTTCGTTGCAGGCGCGCAGGGTCGCCGCGAGTGCCGCCGCCTGGTCGGCCGTCGGGGCGAGCTTGACCTGCACGGTGAGCTTCATCGGCGTTCACGCCAACCAGCGGCTCGCACACCTGGGCCGGATTCGCTCAAGCGCCCCGCATTCAGCGATCACCCGTACACGCGTTCGCATCCCATCGAAGGGCGTCGCATCAGTTGAGCGAGGGATCGTCCGGGTACGTGGCCACCATCGCGAGGTCGCTCCGCTGGCGGCGCAGGACCTCTCGCCACAGGGTCTCCGGGCGGGGGGAGGACACGTCGCCCGGTTCGGATTCGACCACGTACCACGCGCCCTCGCCGAGCTCCGACTCCAGTTGACCCGGGCCCCAGCCCGCGTAGCCGGCGAAGATCCGGAGGGAGCCCAGCGCCGGGCCGAGGAGTTCCGGCGGGGTCTCCAGGTCGACCAGGCCGATCGCTCCGAACACCCGGCGCCAGCCCAGCGGGCCCTCGTCGCCGGGGATCACCGCGACTCCGAGCGCCGCGTCCAGGGAGACCGGGCCGCCCTGGAAGACCACGCCCGGCTCGCCGGCGAGGTCGGCCCAGGGCGCGAGGATGTCACCGACCGTCACCGGCGTCGGCCGGTTGAGAACCACGCCGAGCGAGCCCTCGTCGTCGTGGTCGAGGAGCAGCACCACCGCGCGGTCGAAATTGGGGTCGGCCAGGGCGGGGGTGGCTACGAGCAGCCGTCCTGTGAGCGAGGACACCTCGGTCATGCGACACATGATCCCGCATCTTCGGCGATTAGGAAGGTCGTCCGATGGAGTGGACACACGCGGGACGCCTACGCAGTTCAGGGCGGATCTGCGTGGCGCTCCCCGGACACAAACGGACGGTAACGCTCCGCAAGATTGGGTGAACAGAGAGTGTTGTGCCGAATTCATTACATCTGACAGGCCCCCCAAGGCTTCCTAGGGGGGTGCCCCCGACCCTTACCCTTTTCCCTGGCCCCCTGCCCGACCCCCACCGGAACGCGAGATTCATGACCGGCACAGACGATGTACTGCTTGTCCACGGCGGAACCCCGCTGGAGGGCGAGATCCGTGTCCGCGGCGCGAAGAACCTCGTGCCCAAGGCGATGGTCGCCGCTCTCCTCGGCAGCGGGCCGAGCCGACTGCGCAACGTGCCCGACATCCGTGACGTCCGTGTGGTCCGCGGGCTGCTGCAGCTGCACGGAGTGACGGTCCGCCCCGGTGAGGAGCCGGGCGAGCTGGTCCTCGACCCGACGCACGTCGAATCCGCCAACGTGGCCGACATCGATGCCCACGCCGGTTCGTCGCGCATTCCGATCCTCTTCTGCGGGCCGCTGCTGCACCGCCTCGGCCACGCCTTCATCCCGGGTCTGGGCGGCTGCGACATCGGTGGCCGGCCGATCGACTTCCACTTCGACGTGCTGCGTCAGTTCGGCGCGACGATCGAGAAGCGGGCGGACGGTCAGTACCTGGAGGCCCCGCAGCGACTGCGCGGCACCAAGATCCGGCTGCCGTACCCCTCGGTCGGCTCGACCGAGCAGGTGCTGCTCACGGCCGTGCTGGCGGAGGGCGTCACCGAGCTCTCCAACGCCGCCGTGGAGCCGGAGATCGAGGACCTGATCTGCGTCCTGCAGAAAATGGGCGCGATCATCTCCATGGACACCGACCGCACCATCCGCATCACCGGTGTCGACAAGCTCGACGGTTACACGCACCGCGCGCTCCCGGACCGCCTGGAGGCGGCGTCCTGGGCGTCGGCGGCGCTGGCGACCGAGGGCAACATCTACGTCCGCGGCGCCCAGCAGCGCTCGATGATGACGTTCCTCAACACCTACCGGAAGGTGGGTGGCGCCTTCGAGATCGACGACGAGGGCATCCGCTTCTGGCACCCGGGCGGCTCGCTCAACGCGATCGCCCTGGAGACGGACGTGCACCCCGGTTTCCAGACCGACTGGCAGCAGCCGCTGGTGGTGGCCCTGACGCAGGCGGCGGGCCTCTCCATCGTCCACGAGACGGTGTACGAGTCGCGGCTCGGTTTCACCTCCGCGCTGAACCAGATGGGTGCCCACATCCAGCTGTACCGCGAGTGCCTGGGCGGTTCGGACTGCCGCTTCGGTCAGCGGAACTTCCTCCACTCGGCGGTCGTGTCCGGCCCCACGAAGCTCCAGGGCGCCGACCTGGTCATCCCGGACCTCCGGGGCGGCTTCTCCTACCTGATCGCGGCGCTGGCGGCGCAGGGCACGTCCCGCGTCCACGGCATCGACCTGATCAACCGCGGCTACGAGAACTTCATGGAGAAGCTCGTCGAGCTGGGCGCGAAGGTCGAGCTCCCGGGCAGCGCGCTCGTGTAGGGCGCCACAGGACGACCGCCCGGGGCGCGACGGCCTCGGGCACCCACACGGGCCCCTCGGGCCTCAGGCAGCCGTCTGAGGCCCGAGGGGCCCTCTGGCGTCTGCCCGCCCGAGGGGCCCTCTGG
>NZ_JBHJTL010000195.1:0-3037 GCF_042264065.1 Streptomyces sp. NPDC056222
CCCGCGGGCGGCTTCGTTCCGGCTGTGTGAGGCTGGCGACCCGAGCTCCCGCTGACGCTCGCCTCCCCGTCGACGCACGAGACCGCCGCCCTCGGGAAGCAACTCTCCCCGAGGACGGCGGTCCGTGTGCGGCTCGGTTCCGCGTCAGCCCTGCTGGGCCACGAGGCTCGCCGGGCGGAGGTCGTTCCAGTGGGTCTCGACGTACGCGGTGCACGCCTCGCGGGTGTCCTCACCGAACACGGTCCGCCAACCGGCCGGCACCTCCGCGAAGGAGGGCCACAGCGAGTGCTGGTTCTCGTCGTTGACGAGCACCAGGAAACGGCCCTGCGGGTCCTCGAACGGGTTGGTGGTCATGCGTGGTCACTCCTCAGGGACGTCACGGTGAACAGTTCCGACAGCGGCTGTCGGGGATCGGCTGCCGCGGTGCGCAGCAGGGTCTGGAGTTCGTCGGCGAGCCGGCGTGCCTTGGCGGTGCCGAGCAGGTCGGTCGCGTGGATCAGACCGCAGTGGACCGGCCCGGCACCCTGCGGCTCGTAGAAGCTGAGGGTCAGCTGCGCCCTGGTCGAGCCGGTCGGTACGGCGTCGAGGGAACCGACACCGCCCTCCAGCTGCTCCAGGTCCGCCTGTTCATGGTGGATCACCATGACCTGCGGCCCCTCCTGAGGCAGTCCGGTCGCCCGGACGACCTCCTCGAACGGGACTTCCTGCCGGTCGAGCGCGCCGAGCGTGGTCTCCCGTACGCGGGACAGCAGCTCCGCGAAGGTCGGGTCGCCGGCGGTGTCGGTGCGCAGCACGACCGTGTTGAAGAAGCAGCCCACGAGGTCGGCCAGTTGGTCGTCCGTACGGCCGGCGACCATCGTGCCGATGGGCAGGTCGGTGCCCGCGCCGTGGGCGGTGAGCAGCGCCGCCAGGGCGGAGTGCAGCACCATGAACATGCTGGTGCCGGTCGCCCGGGCCAGGTCGTCCACGGCCGCGTGCAGCTTCTCGTCCAGGACGAAGCCCACATGGTCCGCGCCGGGCGAGGACGAGCGCGGCCCGTCCGCCGGGAGGGCCAGCTCGGCCGGTGCGTCCTTCAACGTCTCGCGCCAGTAGGCGAGCTGCCGGCCGCCCCGGCTGTCCGGGTCGTCCAGGTCGCCCAGGACCTCGCGGGCCCACAGGGCGTAGTCCGCGTACGAGACCGGCAGAGGCTGCCACTCGGGCGCCCTGCCTTCCGTACGTGCCGCGTAGGCCGTCGTCAGGTCACGGAAGAGGGGGACCACCGACCATTCGTCCACTGTCAGGAAGTGCATGGTCAGCAGCAGTGCCTGCTCGCCCGTGGCCGCCGTCACCAGATGGGCCACGAACGGGGCGGTGTGCTCCGGCTGCGGGGATCCGGCGGCCAGCTCGGTCAGCCGCGCCTCCAGGTCCGCGCACTCCTCCAGGAGCAGCGCCGGAGGCCGGGCGGCCCGGTGGTGCAGCGTGCCGTCCTCCTCCGTGAACGCCGTCCGCAGGGGCTCGTGACGGCCCGCCACGTCGGCGAGGGCCGCGGACAGCGCGTCCGCGTCCAGACCGCGCGAGCGCAGCACGAGGGCGTGGTCGAAGCGGGGGGTACGGCCGTACGCGTCCCACTGCCGGCGCTGGACCGGGGCGGCGAGAAGGGGCTCCTGACGGTCCTGCGCCGGGCGCAGCGCCGGGCGGGCCATGGACGCGCCCTTGAGCTTTCCCTCGATGCCGGCGACGGTCAGCGCGTCGAAGACGTCCCGGATGCTCAGCTCGACGCCGAACTCGGCACGGATGCGGCCCAGAAGTCGCATCGATGCCATGGAGTGGCCGCCGAGCGCGAAGAAGTTGTCGTGGATGCCGACCTTCTCCAGCTTGAGGATCTCGCCGAACAGCGCGGCGAGCCTGGCCTGCGTCTCGTTGGCCGGCCGCGTGTCGCCGGTCATCGCGGCCCAGTCCGGCACGGGCAGCGCCTCGCGGTCCAGCTTGCCGTTGGGAGTCAGCGGCAGCGGGCCGTCCAACGGCACGACGAGCGCCGGGACCATGTACTCGGGCAGCTGCCCGGCCACATGGGCGCGCAGCTCCTGCGGGTCCAGGTCGACGGACTCCCCCGCCTCGGGGACGGCGTAGCCGACGAGGCGGACGATGTCGCCGTCGCGGTCGGGGAGTACGGCGGCCTGGGCGACCGCCGGGTGACCGGCGAGGGCCGCCTCGATCTCGCCCAGCTCGATGCGGAAGCCGCGGACCTTCACCTGGGTATCGACGCGCCCGAGGAAGTCGAGGTTGCCGTCCGCGCGCCAGCGGGCGCGGTCACCGGTGCGGTACATCCGGCTGCCGGGCGGGCCGTACGGATCGGCGACGAACCGCTCGGAGGTCAGCGCGGTCTTGCCGAGGTAGCCGCGGGCGAGGCCGCGTCCGGAGACGTACAGCTCGCCGACGACACCCGGCGGGACGGGCCGCAGGTGGTCGTCCAGGACGTAGGCGCGGGTGTTGGGGTCGGGCCGGCCGATCGGCACGCGGCCGGACGGGCGGCCGCCGTGCTCGCGGGAGGGCCACAGCGTGGAGTTGACCGTCGCCTCGGTGAGTCCGTAGGCGCAGATGAGGTGGGCCGTGGCGCCGAACCGCTCGAAGACGTCCGGCGGCACCGTCTCCGTACCGACCAGGACGGTCGAGCCCTCGGGCAGTTCGCAGCCGGGCGGCAGGGCCGACACGAGGGACGGCGGCAGGATCATGTGGGTGATCCGCTGCTCGGCGAGGAAGTCGGTGAGCGCCGGTCCGGCGACCCGTGCCTCGTCGGTGATGAGGACGAGCCGGCCGCCGTGGCAGAGCGCCATCGCCAGTTCGAACGCGAAGACGTCGAAGCCGATCGAGGCGAACTGGAGGACGTGGCTGTCGCTCTCCAGGCCCATCCGGTCCACGGCGGTGGCGACCAGGCTGGAGATGCCCTCGTGCGGGACGACGACACCCTTGGGGCGGCCGGTGGAGCCCGAGGTGTAGATGACGTACGCGGCCTGGTCCAGCAGGACGGGCTCGGTGTCGAGCGCGGTCTCCGGAAGGG
>NZ_JBHJTL010000196.1:0-3023 GCF_042264065.1 Streptomyces sp. NPDC056222
GCACCGAAGTGCCGCCGCGCGGGCCGCCGCTCACCCCTCAGTCATGCCCCCCGTCGGGCCGGACCCCGCCAACTGCCGGCTAGTACCACCAGGGATGGAAGTTGACGACCGAGTTCGACTGGCCGATGGAGGTGAATCCGGAGCCGTTCACACTCGCGGTGTTGTTCTGATTCGAGGCACCGGAGCCGGTGGCCACCTGCTGCGTGGTGGTCGAATTGCCGAAGTTGTCGCCACCCACGCCGCTGCCGATGATGCTGGCGACGCTCGTGTTCGATCCGTCGTCCGCGAAGCCGCCGTTGTCGGCGTGCGCCACACCGCTGAAGAGCGCGGCAGCCAGGGGCAGGGCGGCAGCAGCGGCGAGGACGCGGGCGGTACGGATGCTTGCCATGTCATTTCCTCCAGAAACGGAACTGCGGCTGAAGTGCGGAAGCACTCAAATACGGCTTGTTCCAAGGCAGTTGGCCGACCGCCTCGGTCGTTGTGCTCGACGTCGCGACTCCAGAGTTGCCCACGCAATCCCCGGCGAACCACCCTTCAGCGACTGATTCCCCCTCAAGCGTGAGGACAAGTCGATAAACCCCCTTCACGCACTCAAAAGCCCAGCTCACCGCCCCTATGGCGAGGTCACGCCACCGCGATCCGCGCCACGGCAAGGGAGGAAGCGTTCCGGCAGATTTTCAGCCAATCCGCCCCTCTTCCTTTCTTCGAACGCTTGTACGAAACTGGGTCCATGGCCACCTCCGACCGGCGCTCCGCCACCCTGGCCCTGGCCCACGCCCTGTCTGCGGCAGAGCGCGGGCTCCCCGTCATCCCCCTGTCCGCCACGAAACTCCCGGCCCTGCGCTCACTGCACCGGGACGACCCGCGCCCGGCCCCCTGCCACGGGGAATGCGGCCGGCCGGGACACGGAGTGCACGACGCGACCACCGACCCCGCCGCCGTACGGGCGCTGTTCGCCGCCGCCCCCTGGGCGACCGGCTACGGCATCGCGTGCGGACGCCCGCCGCACCACCTCATCGGCGTCGACCTCGACGTGACCCACTCGGACGCACCCGCGGACGCCACGGCCGAGCTGCGCCACCTGGCGCTCCAGCACCTGTTCACCCTTCCGCCCACGGTCACGGTGCTCACCCCGAGCGGCGGCCGCCATCTGTGGCTGACCGGCCCGCCGGGCGTCGTGGTCCCCAACTCGGCGAGCCGCCTCGCCCCCGGCATCGACATCCGCGGCGCCGGCGGCTACCTCGTGGGACCTGGTTCGGTGACCGCCAAGGGTGCGTACCGGCTGGCTCCGGGCAGCGCGAATCTCGACCCGGCCCCCTGCCCACGCGCCCTCCTGAGCCTGATCGCGCCCCCCACACCACCCCCACGCCCCGACGACGACCCGACCGGCCCACGTCGCGGCACTCGCCACGGCCGGGGCCTGGTCCACTTCGTCCTGACGGCCCACGAGGGCCAGCGCAACACGCGCCTGTTCTGGGCGGCCTGCCGGGCCTACGAGAACGGCCTCGGCGAAACGCTCACGGACGAGCTCACCACGGCGGCGATCCGTACGGGCCTGACCGAACGCGAGGCCCGGGCCACGATCATGTCGGCGGCCCGCCTGACCGCCCACTGACCCGACGCCGAGGGCACCGGCCGCTCCTTCACGGAGCGGCCGTCATCCGTCCGGCTTCGGACGGCAGATCGGGCGGCACATCGGGCGGCGCATCGGGCGGGCTTCGAGATGTCCCCTTCGATGTCTGGCAGCAGACTTGATTCGACCCACTGTTTCTGCCGACCGGAGTCACCATGACGGACCTCAAGCTGGAGCAGAAGCGCTCGCTGTCGCGCCTCGAAGCGGCCGACCAGCTCACCGCGCTCGCGGACGCGCTGCGTAAGGGCGGGGAGGCCGAACTGGAACTCGGCTTCGGAAGCCTGAGCCTGCGGATCCCCGACGACCTGGAGAGCGAGGTGGAGATCGAGGTCGAGGACGGGGAGATCGAGCTGGAGATCGAACTCACCTGGTCGACAGGTCGATCCCGGACGGCACCCTCGAAGGCCGGGACCGCCAAGAGCGAGGCGACCCGGACGACCAAGACCGCACCCTCCAAGAAGACGACCCCCCGAAAGCCGAAGAGCACGTCCACCAAGCCGGCACGAACCACCGGCACCACCGGAACGAGGACGGCCAAGAGGCCCGCCAAGAAGACGACCTGATCCACGCTGCGGCGCACAGCCTCGGAACCGACCGTCCTGACATGCCGACGGCCCCCGAGCATCGCGCCTGGTCACGTCGGTCAGCCCGGCCGCCGAGACTGCCGCGCCGCAGTGCGCCTTGCGCCACTGAGGGAGCCAACGTCAGGACGCGCCATCGGCAGCCCCTAGGTTGGATCTTGTGGCTGACAAGTTGTGCCACTCGTGACCGCATCCGCCTGCGCAGTGCAGCGCCCGTCGGCGCGTGTCGGCTATGCCGAAAAGGGCGACGAGCAGGCGAAACGACTTCGTGAGTTCGTAAGCGGGAAGGTGTTCCATCCCGAAGCGCCACTTCGTGAGCATCACCGCAGGCGTGTGTGTGTGGGGCGAATGCCAGAGCGCGCGATGCTCTCCGGCACATCGTCCTCGCGCGCACGAGCCTGACCACAGAACAGCACCAGCGTGTGCAAGGCCTTGCGCTGGTCGACCTCCGAAAGGCCCTCGAACCACTCGACACCCTCAGCCGTCGGTCTGAGGCCTTGCGCGAGTTCGTTCAGGATCACCTCATGTGCGTACAACACAGCCTCCCGCCCCATGCGATCAGGCCGACGGTACGCCCACGACCGCCCGCGAGCCGCACATCGTCGCGCACGCCAGTGATCTGCCCCCTCGAACCCGGCGATCTCATGGCCCCGGATGTACGCGTGGCGCTCAGCACTTCGCCGCAGCGCCGCTTCCACGTTCGAGTGCGTGTCAGTTGTGCGAAGAAACGTGCAGAACGGCCGTTACTCGGGCCCGTCACCCGATCGGCAGAGTGCGCCGGGTGGTGCGACCGGTTGTGCGCCGGAGTT
>NZ_JBHJTL010000197.1:0-2921 GCF_042264065.1 Streptomyces sp. NPDC056222
CAGTGGTAGAGGACGGCTCCCCAGACGAAGCCGCCGAGGAAGAGCACACAGCCGACGGCCACGGCCAGCCCCGACAGCACGCTGCCGAGGCGGCCGCGGCCGCCGTCCGTTCGTATCGTTCCGCTCATCCCAGCGCTCCCCACCCTCAAGGTCGGTTCGTCGATCTGGGACGGCACCCTACCCGCGCGTTCCTACTCGGCGGTATGCCGAGAGGTGAGCCTCTTCCTGCGCCACAGTACGAGCGGCAGCGCGGCGGCGAGTCCGGCCGCGCCCGGGGCGACGGCCAGCGCCTGGCTCAGCCCGGGCTGGTCGAAGGTGCTCGGAACCGGCAGCGTCGCCCAGCGGGTGACCGGCCAGGCCACGACGACCGCGCGTCCGACGACCTTGTCGTTCGGGACCGTGCCGCCGCCCGGGAGGTTCTGGTGGAACCGGGAGTCCAGGGAGTTCTGGCGGTTGTCGCCCATCACCCAGATGCTGCCCTCGGGGACGGTGATCGGCCCGAAGGGCTTGTCACCGCACGGCGAGGAACCGGGGTAGATGTACGAGGTCTCGTCCAGCGTCTTCCCGTTGAGGATGACGTTGCCGCCCTCCTTGCAGGAGACCGTGTCACCGCCCACCGCGATGACGCGCTTGATCAGGTCCTTCTCCTCGGCGTACAGCCCGACGAAGCTCAGGAACTGCTGCAGCACGTTCGGGTCGGGGGTGGTCGTGTCCGCCAGCCAGCCGCCCGGGTCGTGGAAGACGACGACCTCGCCGCGCTCCGGCTCGGAGCCGAACCAGGGGGTCAGCTTGTCCACGAGGACCCGGTCGCCGCGCTGCAGCGTGTTCATCATCGAGTCCGAGGGAATCATGAACGCCTGCATCAGGAAGGTCTTGATCAGCAGCGCGAGGAGCAGAGCGATACCGATCAGCAGGGGCAGTTCCTTCCAGAAGGAACGCGGCTTCTTCGCGCCCTCGCCGGTCTGCCCGGGCCCGTCCGGCCCGTCCTGTCCGCCCTGCTGGTTCTTTCCGGTCTCGCCCTCGCCGTCCGCGGGGTCGGCGTCGTGCGGGCCGGAGGATTCATCCCTCATGGCCACCGCCGATTCGGCGAGCCGCTCGGGCCTCTCCTCCGGCTCGTCGTGTCCGGATCGTGCGCCGACGGCCACATCCCCCACATCCACTCCTCAGTCCGTGCAAATGCCTGCCCCAGAACAGGGACAGGCCCACCACTCCCATAACGAGCGGGAGTTCCGCAGGGGTCGGGAGCCAGGGCAATCCGTTCAGATTCCGCGAGGACACACTATGCGACACACCGTGTGCGGACACAGGAGCCGAACGACCGTCCGGTACGGCCGCGAACGTGTCCGGTTCCTCCAGTCGCCGCCAGTGGCTCACCGGCCAGGCGATGACGACAGCCCTGCCCACCACGTCCTCCTCGGAGATCGTTCCCTGCTCCTTCTCGTCGAGGTGGAAGCGGGAGTCGGCGGAGTCCGACCGGTGGTCACCCAGCACGAAGATCCGGCCTGCGGGCACCGTCACCTTGAACTTGATCTTCGACGGTTCGTTCCCCGGGTGCAGATACGGTTCATCCAACGGTACGCCGTTGACCTTGATCCGACCGTCCGTGCCGCAGCACTCGACCGTGTCACCGCCGACCGCGACGACCCGCTTGATCAGATCCTGCTCGTCGGCGGAGGGCAGCAGCCCGATGAAGGTCAGGGCCTGCTTGACCTGCTTGACGCCGATCGGGTCCTCGGTGACGGGCGCGGTGTCGTCCTGGAGCCAGTTGCCGGGGTCCTTGAAGACGACGACGTCGCCGCGTTGCGGCTTGGAGCCGAACCAGGGCGTGAGCTTGTCGACCAGGACCCGGTCGTCGATCCGGATCGTCTGCTCCATCGAGCCGGACGGGATGACGAAGGCCTGGACGAGGAACGTCTTCAGGACGAGCGCGATCAGCAGGGCGACCGTGATCAGGAGCGGGATCTCCTTGACCGCGGACCGCTGTCGCCTGCGCTTGACCTTGCGGGCGAGTCTGCGCCGCTCCGCCCGGCCGGGCATCGGACGGCCGCCGGCCTGCGTCGGCCGTGTGCCGGTGGGCAGCCGGGTGTCGCCGCGGTGCCCGGCCGGCCTGCCCCGGTTACCCATGGCCACCCGCCGCGGGAGTGGGTACGGAGTCGAAGGCTTCGGTCTCCTCCACCTCGGACCAGCGGCCGAAGGGCCAGCCGATCCAGTCCGCCCGCCCGATCACGCGCTCCACGGGCACCATGCCGCCGCCCGGCCGGCCGAGGTGGTCGCGGGAGTCGCTGGACTGGCTGCGGTGGTCGCCCATGACCCACAGGGTGCCCTGAGGGACGACGATGTCGAAGGGAACCTTCGAGGGCGAGTCGCCCAGCATGACGTACCGCTCCTCGACGGGCACGCCGTTGACGGTCAGTCGGCCGTTGCTGTCGCAGCAGACGATCCGGTCGCCTCCCACGCCCACCACCCGCTTCACGAAGTCGGTCTCGGCGGGCTCGGCGAGGCCGAGGGCCGCGGCCGCACCGTGCAGCAGACCGGTGACCGGGTTCTGCTCGGGGGCCTCCTGGAGGAAGGAGCCCGTGCCGTCGAAGACGACGACGTCACCCCGGCGCGGTTGGTCGCCGAAACGGTACGCCAGCTTGTTCACGAGGATCCGGTCCCCGACCTGGAGTGTGGGTTCCATCGAGCGGCTGGGGATCAGGAAGGGCTGCATCACGAAGTGGCTCAGGAGCAGCAGGAAGATCACGAAGACGCCGCCGATGACGCTCGTACGGCGCCAGGACCACGCGGCGACGTCCCCGTCGCGCTCCGTGGGGGCGGAGTCCTGCCCATCGGGCCCGGAAATACGCGCGGAGCGGGGGGGGGGCCGCCAAAACAGTGAGGGGGGTGGGGGCGGGTTGTGGGGGTTTGGGGGGGAAGTGGGG
>NZ_JBHJTL010000198.1:0-2814 GCF_042264065.1 Streptomyces sp. NPDC056222
GGCCCCGAGGGGAGCAATCCTGGGAAGTTACCGCGAGTAGTGGAGAGTTGGGGACGCCAGCCGCTCATCCACCGCAACACGCTGAGCCGGTGGCGTCACCGCCCTATCCGCTCCTCGGGCATCGCGTGTGCGGGGCTACGGTGATTTCATGCCTCACGACATCACACGCTTACATCACGTCGGCCATGTCGTCAGCGATATGACACAGGCCATAGCGCTCTACCGGCGGCTCGGATTTCACGTTCCGCCGCCCAGCGTGCCGGCGCTGGCACCCCGTGAGGGTGCTGTGCCTGAGCCTTTCGGGGCAGCGAACACCCACGCCGACCTCTCCCGCAGCTTCGTCGAGTTGGTGACCCCGCTGAAGCCCGGGAACACGGAGGCCCTGCCACCCGACGCGCGGATCGTTCCCCTCCAGGCACCGCCGGAGAAGCTCCCCCTGGTCATGTCGCGGATCGAAGAGACCAGCGCCCAGCTTGGCGGATGGCGCGATCGCTTCGAAGGGCTCCACATCCTGATGTTCTCCTCGCCGGACGTCGACAGGACGGCGAAACGGCTTACCGCTGCCGGCGTCGGACACGGTGGGGTGAACACGGTCGGCCGACCGGTCGAGACCCCCAACGGCGTGCGCACGGAACCCGTCCGCTACCTGGAGATCGACGGAGCGGCCGAAGGCCGGGTCGGTGTCGTCGCCGACTTGGACCCGGAATTCCAGCACACCCGTCACCTCGACCACCCGAACGGTGCCCTGGACCTCGTCGAGGTGGTGCTGTGCGTACCTGACGGACAACTTCCTCTGGTGAGTGAGCGGTACGAGCGGTATCTAGGACGCCCGCTCTCCGCAGAGGGGCCGGTCACCCTCCTGACCAAGGCCGACCTCCCGGATCTGCTGCCGGGTGAGGATCCGCCCGCACTCCCGGCGCTTGTCGCCTGCACAGTTGCCGTCCCCGACATCGCTCCGGTGCGTGCGCTGCTGGCAGAGAACGGACTGCCCGTGCGCCAGACGACCCGAGGTGAGCTCTTCGTTCCGGCCGAAGCGGCCCTCGGCGCCGCTCTGATCTTCCGGGAGATCTGAGAGCCCGCTCCGCCCCCGTGTGGGCAATCGTCCCGCCGGGCGGCACCCACCCGCACCCCCTGCCACCCTCGTTGTGAGCAGTCGCTCCGCCTGCCCACAACCCGCGGGGCGGAGCGGCGGGGACTCAGCGCAGTACCGGGGGCTGGTCAGGCCAATGCAGTTGCCTTACGCAGAAGCGGACCCACGAAGATCCCCGACCGCGTCACCCGCGATCAGCTCTGCGTCTCCTCGAGGCGTCCAACAGCGGCTGCATCGGGTACGACGAGCAGCTTGCCGGTGGTACGCCGAGCCTCCAGATCGCTGTGGGCCTGGGCGGCCTCGGACAATGCGTAGCGGCCCGTTACGGTGACCTCAAGCGCCTTGGAGCGCACCCACTCGAACACCTCGGCGGCGCGTCGGAGCAGTTCGGACCGATCGGCGATGAAGTCCCCGAGGCTGGGCCGGATCAGGGTCAGCGAACCGCCGTGGGCGAGCCGAATCGGATCAAACGGCGGCACGGCACCACTTGCCGCGCCGAAGAGCACGAGGTGGCCGCGGGTTCGCAGGCTGGCGAGGCTCGCATCGAAGGTGTGCGCGCCGACGCCGTCGAAGACAACCGGCAGTCCCTGACCGCCGTTGAGCCGCCTCACCTCGGCTGCGAGATCGTCGACTGCGGAGGAAAGGATCACCTCAGCGGCCCCGGCACGCTTCGCCAGCTCGGCCTTCGCCGTGGTCGACGTCGTGCCGATCACCCTGCCGCCGAGATGGGTGATGAGCTGGGTCAAAAGCAGCCCCATGCCACCAGCAGCCGCATGCACGAGCACCGTGTCGCCCCCCTGAACCGGGTAGGCGTCCTTGACGAGATAGTGCGCGGTCATGCCTTGGAGGAGCACGGCGGCGGCTGTCTCGAAGCCGATATCGTCGGGCAGCGGCACCAGCCGGGAGGAGTCCACGACGGCCCGCTCGGCATACGTGCCGGGAATCTCCACCCAACCGACCCGGTCCCCCACTGCGACGTCAGCGACGCCGGGTCCAATTTCGACGACCGTGCCGGCGCCCTCAGAGCCCGGGGTAAAGGGCAGCGGGAGGCTGTACCGGCCTTCGCGGTGGTAGACGTCGAGGAAGTTGACCCCGGATGCAGCGACCTCCACGACCGCCTCGCCCGGACCCGGCCGCGGCTGGTCCACCATGGCCTCCTGCAGCACCTCGGGACCGCCCACTTCGTACACCTGAATCGCTCGCATGGCCCTCCAATATCGGCTCGTCCCCCTCCAACCCCGTTGATGGCGATTCGATTCCCGGCAAGCAGACCAGCCCGCCAGCGCCACTCCCTGGCCGGCTACCTGACGAACGGGGCCGCCGCCGTCAAGGTGTCAGCCGGAGTCGGCCAGGACGAAGTACACGACCAGCCGCGTCGGCAGAAGTCGGCGGCGCCGCTCGGCTCGGTCGTGCTTGGCTATCGCCGCGTCGACCAGCTCGGCAGTGAATACCTTTGTCAAGATCCCGATCCGCACCTGCTGGCCCGCACCCCACCCCGTCACACGCGGGGCAATGATCTCCGCAACTCAAAGCAACTGCAGTGGGCTGGTCAGGCCCCACGCGGGGTCCGTGTCCGGGTGCCAGTGGTCCGGGCCCGATCCCCGGGCGCCACCGTCGGCAGCCGGTCAGGGTTTCGGGAAGGGGTGGGGGAGTCGGAGCAACGGCTGGCGTCCCCAACTCTCCACTACTCGCGGTAACTTCCCCGGATAGCGCCCCTTGGGGCT
>NZ_JBHJTL010000199.1:0-2441 GCF_042264065.1 Streptomyces sp. NPDC056222
GTACGCGCGTGACGCGCGTACCGGCCTCCGTCGTGTCCGGGGCGACACGCGGTTCGCGCCGGAATCGGGCCGGCGCGAGGTCGTCGGAGGTCACGCCGACCCCGCGCTCCTCCGCGTCAGGGCGCCCCGCGGGGACGTCACGTTCGCTGCTTGCCGCCCCGGACCGTGGCCCACAGCATGTCGCCCACGGCGACCACCGCGATCGCGAAGACGAGTTGGAGCAGGTGGCGCGTCCAGTCGATGCCCCGGGTGTCCTCGACCCCGATCCAGCCCGCGACGGCGTTGCCGAGGAGGCTGCCGATGATGCCGAACACAGTCGTCAGCCACAGGGGGATCTGCTGCTTGCCCGGCAGGATCGCCTTGGCGATCAGACCGAGCACAAAGCCCACGATGATTGCCCACAGCCAACTCATGGTCGCCTCCTCATGCGGCGCAATCTGCGCATGTGGGCCCAGTCTCGGCTCATCAGCCATACGACGCATGTCGGACGACGCCATACGTGACCCGGCCTCCCCACCCTCGGACGTCGGGCGTACCGTGGAGACAGGTCCGGACCGGGGAGAGTTCGGCGTGGACGCTGGCGGTGGAATGCGATGCGGAAGCACGGCGGTACAGAGGTTTTCCGGATCACCGGTGCGCGTCAGGGCCTGGCCGCCGATGTACGCGGCCGGGAGCGCCGGTATGTGATCTCGATGGCGGTACGGACCTTGTCCGTCATCGCCGCGGTCCTGCTGTGGAACGTCGAGCGCCATGTGGCCGTCGTGGCTCTCGTGCTCGGCGCACTGCTCCCCTATGTCGCCGTGGTCATCGCGAACGCGGGACGGGAGAAGCCGCCGACTCTTCCGTCGACGTTCGTGCCGGCGCCGACCCGCCCGGAACTGTCTGCCGGAGAGCCTTCCGCGGAAGCACGTACGGAACGTTCGTACGGTCAGAGTTGATCATCGTGGCGACCGAAAAGCTCAAGAAAAGCTCAGATCAATCATGAAGTTCCGGTGCACCGTAGCCCATTCCCCGTGACATACTTCCTACGCGCTCCGCATCCCCCGTCGGAGCGACGGACCGATGCCGGGCAGCTCCCCCCGTGGCTGCTCGGCATCGCCATTGCTGGACAATGATCAGGTGAGTGACGAGACCCCGATCTGTTCAGCCAAGGGCTGCCGCGCCGACGCCGTGTGGGTACTGGCCTGGAACAACCCCAAGCTGCATACGCCCGAGCGCCGCAAGACCTGGCTCGCCTGCGAGGAGCACCGCGAACATCTCTCCCAGTTCCTGGGTGTACGGGGCTTCCTCAAGGATGTCGTGCCACTCGCCGAGTGGGAGTCGGCCGGGGACTCAGCCGCCGATCGCTGACATCGGGCGCTCCGGCTGGAGGAAGCTCGGGTCGTCCAGACCCGAACCGGCCTTCTTGCCCCACATCGCCAGCTTCCAGATCTTGGCGATCTCGGCGTCCGGGGCGTCGGAGCGCAGCGCCGCCCGCAGGTCGGTCTCCTCGGTGGCGAAGAGACAGGTGCGCACCTGACCGTCGGCGGTGAGCCGGGTCCGGTCGCAGGCCCGGCAGAACGGGCGGGTGACGGAGGCGATGACGCCGACCGTGTGCGGTCCGCCGTCCACGACCCAGCGCTCGGCGGGGGCCGAGCCGCGCTCGTCCGCGCCCTCGGGGGTCAGGGTGAAGCGGGTGCGCAGCGACTCCAGGATGTCCCCGGCGGTGATCATGCCGTCGCGCTTCCAGCCGTGCTGGGCGTCGAGGGGCATCTGCTCGATGAAGCGCAGCTCGTACGCGTTCTCCACCGCCCAGGCCAGCAGGTCGGGGGCCTCGTCGTCGTTGAGTCCGGGCATCAGGACCGCGTTGACCTTGACCGGGGTGAGTCCGGCGTCGCGAGCGGCGGCCATGCCGTCGAGCACGTCGTGGTGGCGGTCGCGACGGGTCAGGGTCTTGAAGACCTCGGGCCGCAGCGTGTCGAGGGAGACGTTGACCCGGTCCAGGCCCGCGGCCTTCAGCGCGGCGGCGGTGCGCTTGAGCCCGATGCCGTTCGTGGTCAGGGACATCTTGGGGCGGGGCTCCAGGGCCGCGCACCGCTCGACGATGCCGACGAGGCCGGGGCGGAGCAGGGGCTCGCCGCCGGTGAAGCGGACCTCGGTGACGCCGAGGTCGGTGACGGCGATCCGTACCAGCCGGACGATCTCGTCGTCGGTCAGCAGGTCGGGCTTGGCCAGCCACTGCAGACCCTCTTCCGGCATACAGTACGTACACCGCAGATTGCACCGGTCGGTGAGCGAAACACGCAGGTCGGTGGCTACACGGCCGTAGGTGTCGATGAGCACTGTGGGCCCCCTCCCTGTCGTTCGGTGATTTATACAGCGAGCCTACGCGAGAGCACGGACAACCAGCAGGGGCCGATTGGAACGAGGACCGGAGCGGCCTCGTCGTAGGACCCTACGAC
>NZ_JBHJTL010000200.1:0-2377 GCF_042264065.1 Streptomyces sp. NPDC056222
GCGTCTCAACACTACTTACGCGACGGCTGTAAGGCCGGCTGTTTGTGCGTCGCGCGTGGCCCCCCACCTTTTTGGGGGGGGGGCCACGTCTTTTTTCGACGCGGTTCGAGCCGGTTGCCCACGGCAGTCATCGCAGCGCAACAACAAGGCGCTACGGTGGCGCACAGGCCCCCCGGGGGAGAACTCGGGGGAGAGACCGACGGAAGGCGCTGATCTTGGGAAAGGTCGTGCTCGTCACCGGTGCGGCTCGGCATCTCGGAGGCCGTTTCGTACGTCGGGTCCAGCGGGATCCCGAGGTGGACCGGGTGGTCGCCGTGGATGCGGTCGCGCCGACGCACGATCTCGGCGGGGCCGATTTCGTCCGGGCGGACATCCGCCAGCCCGCGATCGCCAAGGTGCTCGCGGAGCATGACGTGGACACGGTCGTCCATATGGACGTCACGGGTACGGCGCTCGGCGCCGGGGGCCGGTCGTCGATCAAGGAGACCAACGTCATCGGCACCATGCAGCTCCTCGGTGCCTGCCAGAAGTCGCCGCGGATCACGCGGCTGGTGATCAAGTCCAGTACGAGCGTCTACGGCTCCGCGCCCCGCGACCCGGCCGTCTTCACCGAGACGACGCCTCCCAAATCGCTGCCGAGCGGTGGGTTCGCCAAGGACGCCGTCGAGGTCGAGGGGTACGTTCGGGGCTTCGCGCGGCGCCGGCCGGACGTGGCCGTGTGCGTGCTGCGGTTCGCGAACATCCTCGGGCCGCGGGTGGACTCCCCGCTCGCCGAGTATCTGTCGCTGCCCCTCATGCCGACCGTCTTCGGTTACGACCCGAGGCTGCAGTTCGTGCACGAGGACGATGTCATCGACGTCCTGGAGCTCGCGTCGCGTGAGCCGCGCCGGGCGACGCTGAACAGCGGCACGTTCAATGTGGCCGGCGACGGGGTGCTGCTGCTTTCGCAGTGCGCGCGGCGGCTGGGGCGCCCGACGGTGCCGGTGCTGCTGCCGGCCGTCACCTGGGTCGGCTCCGCGCTGCGGACGGTCGGCGTGACCGACTTCGCGCCGGAGCAGATCCGGCTGCTCACCCACGGCCGAGTGGTCTCCACGGTCCAGATGCGCGAGACGCTGGGGTTCGCCCCCCGGTACACGACGGCCGAGACCTTCGCGGACTTCGCCCGCAGCCGTGGACCGGGGCTGCTTCCGCCGGAGACGCTCGCGGGGGCCGTGGACCGGGTCGCGGCCCGACTGGATCAGAAGGAGCCCAGGTAACGATGGCGGACGCCAAGGTCATTCCGTTCGACGACGACCGGTCACGGGCGCGGCGGCGGCCCGCGAGGGCGGCCCGGGACGCCGCTGTGCGGGCGCTGCCGGGCCAGCACAGGCCGGAGGAGACCGAGTTCCCGTCCAGGCCCGCGGCGGAGCCCGTGACGGCCCCGGAGGGCGCCGAGGAGGCGCCGCAGCGCCGCGGCGGGTGGGAGCGGCGGCTCGCGGGCGGGCTGGCGTTCCTGCGGCGGCGGGTGACGGGGGAGTACGAGGTCGACGAGTTCGGCTACGACAAGGAGCTCACCGACCAGGTCCTCATGTCGCTGGTGCGGCCGCTGGCGGAGAAATATTTCCGCGTCGAGGTGAAGGGTGTCGAGAACATCCCCGCCGAGGGGGGCGCCCTGGTCGTCGCGAACCACTCCGGGACGCTGCCGCTGGACGGCCTGATGATGCAGGTCGCCGTGCACGACCACCACCCGGCCGGGCGGCATCTGCGGCTGCTCGCGGCCGATCTGGTCTTCATGCTGCCGGTGGTCAACGAGCTGGCACGCAAGGCCGGGCACACGCTGGCCTGTGCGGAGGACGCGGAGCGGCTGCTGAAGGCCGGCGAGATCGTGGGCGTGATGCCGGAGGGGTTCAAGGGCATCGGCAAGCCGTTCGGCGAGCGCTACAAGCTGCAGCGGTTCGGTCGGGGCGGCTTCGTGTCGACGGCGCTGCGGGCCGGGGTGCCGATCGTGCCGTGCTCGATCGTGGGTGCGGAGGAGATCTACCCGATGATCGGCAACGCGAAGACGCTGGCGCGGGTGCTGGGGATTCCGTACTTCCCGATCACGCCGACCTTCCCGTGGCTGGGGCCGCTGGGTGCGGTGCCGCTGCCGACGAAGTGGACGATCCAGTTCGGCGAGCCGATCGCGACGGACGGCTATCCGCCCGAGGCCGCCGAGGACCCGATGCTGATGTTCAACCTGACCGACCAGGTCCGGGAGCAGATCCAGCACACGCTCTACAAGCTGCTGGTGCAGCGGAGGTCGGTGTTCTTCTGAGCCGACGGTCGAGCCGACGGTGCTGACGGTTCCAACGGTGGTTCTGCCGGCTGTACGACGATGGGGCGCCCCTCCATGGAGGGG
>NZ_JBHJTL010000201.1:0-2371 GCF_042264065.1 Streptomyces sp. NPDC056222
CGCCGACACCACCGCGGTTGCGGATCTGCGGGGAGGCCACGGTGTGCGAGGCGAGCGCGAGACCCGGCAGCTCGGCCCGCAGGTTCTCCATGATCTGGGTGTACGGAACGGACGCGCCGAGGCGGACGTTCTCCTCGCCGACCTCCCACTCGCGGAGCAGCTCGATACGGTTCAGGTCCAGGAGGTACTCGGGTCGTCGGTGGTCGAAGTTGATCTCGACCATGACGTCGGTGCCACCCGCGATGGGCACTGCCGTGGGGTGCTCTGCCTTGGCGGCGAGCGCCTCCTCCCAGCTGGCGGGGCGAAGGAAGTCCATGGTGGCTCTCTTCTTGTGCTTCTAGTGATCGGGGGTCGGTCTACTGGGCCTGGGGATGACCGGCCCTCGACTTCGAATTCATGTTCACGTGCTGTTAACGCGATGTGTGGCCTAGTACACAAGGCCGGCCGGCTGCGGTGCAGTCACCGAAAACATGAAGGAGTTGGCTGGTGTCCCGGTTCGTCTTGTAGATTCGAACGAAAGGCGGGGCTCATTAACCTCGCCGTTTTCCCCTGGAAACGGTGGCACCAGCCGCCGACGACAACGCGACAGACGAGTGACTGACGAAAAGGAACGGCGGCGACGAGATGCGGCTGCGCGCACTGCTGGAAACCGACGCGCTGGGGCTGCGCCTGCTCGGTGGTGAGGACGAGCTGGACCGCACCGTCCGTGGCGTGATGACGACGGACCTGAAGGACCCCAGCCGGTACCTGTCCGGCGGGGAGCTGGTCCTCACCGGCCTCGCCTGGCTGCGGGAGCCGGAGGACGCCGAGCCCTTCGTCCGGATCCTGGCGTCCGCCGGGGTGGCGGCGCTGGCCGCGGGCGAGGCGGAACTCGGCGACATCCCCGACGATCTCGTACAGGCGTGTTTGCGCCATCGGCTGCCGCTGTTCGCGGTGAACGAGTCCGTTGCATTCGCGACGATCACCGAACATGTTGTTCGACAGGTCTCCGGGGAGCGGGCCGGTGACCTGGCGGCGGTCGTGGACCGCCACAGGCGCCTGATGACCTCCGGTCCGGCGGGCGGCGGGCCCGAGGTCGTCCTCGACCTGCTCGGCTCCGACCTCGACCTGCGGGCCTGGGTCCTCTCCCCCACCGGCCGCCAGATCGCAGGTGCCGGGGAGCCGCTGGACGCCGGTCTCGCGGCCACGCTGGCCGGCGAGCACCTGGCCGCCACCCGGACCGGGCGGCGTGGGCCGCACCGTCTGAGCGTCGCCGGAGCCACCTACTCGCTCTTCCCGATCCGCAACACCGGGCGCGGGGCCCCGCCCGCCTCCAGGGACGTACGGGAGACCGTCCTGTCCGACTGGCTGCTCGCCGTCGAGGCCGACGCGGGCGACTGGCCGGCGGCCCGGCTGGACCTGCTCCAGGGCGTCACCCAGCTCATCGCCGTCGAGCGGGACCGGCGGGACGCGGCGCGCACCGTACGCCGCCGGCTCGCGCAGGAGGTCCTGGAGCTGGTCCAGACGGGCGCCGCGCCCGCCGAGATCGCCGCCCGCCTGCGGGTCGCCGCCCCGGTGCTGCTGCCGGGCCTGGGGACCGCACCCCACTGGCAGGTCGTCGTCGCCCGTGTGGAGTGGGACGCGGAGGGCGGGACGGGCGCCGTGGAGACCGGCCCGGTGGCCCAGGCGCTCCTGGAGGAGATCCTCGTCGACCCCGCGACGGTGGGCGCCGACTCCGCCGACCGGATCGCCGTCGCCCACCACGGCGACGAGGCCATCGCCCTGGTCCCGCTGCCCGCCGGGCCCCTTCCGGACAGCGAGGACGAGGGCACCACCAGCATCGGGCTGCACGCCGACGCGCTGCTCGCGGCGGTACGGGACCCGCTCTCGTCGGGTCTCGCCGACGACGGCCGCCTCACCCTGGGCGTCAGCGCGGCGGTCCACTCGGCCGAGGGCCTGCGCGGCGCCCTTGAGGAGGCGCGCCACGCCCGCCGTGTCGCCGCCGCCCGCCCGGGCCGCGTGTGCGCCGCGGGCCACCACGAGCTGGCCTCCCACGTCCTGCTCCTCCCGTTCGTCCCGGACGACGTCCGTCGCGCCTTCACGGCCCGGCTGCTCGACCCGCTGCGCGACTACGACCGCCGCCACCGCGCCGAGCTCATCCCCACGCTGGAGGCCTTCCTCGACTGCGACGGCTCCTGGACCCGCTGCGCGACCCGTCTCCACCTGCATGTGAACACCCTGCGCTACCGGGTGGGCCGGATCGAGCAACTGACGGGCCGCGACCTGTCGCGTCTGGAGGACAAGCTCGACTTCTTCCTGGCGCTGCGGATGTCGTAGGGCGCGGAAGGCAACGGGCTACGGGTCGGGAGGGTCCTGGAAGAGGCCCACACCC
>NZ_JBHJTL010000202.1:0-2209 GCF_042264065.1 Streptomyces sp. NPDC056222
GCGACTCCGGGCGCGCCCGGGCCCCCAACCTCCCCCCCCCCCACGCCACGGGCCCCCCCCCCCCCTTTCCTGCCCTGGGCACCGGGGGGGGGGGGGGGGGGCCCCCCCCCCCCCCCGCTGTGAAGCGTTCCTCGTTGCCGGGGGTGTCACACCCCGGAAGACACCTCGGCCTTGCCCGAGGAGTCAGCTTTTCCCTCGGCCGCCGCCAATGCCCTGTTACGGCGGACGGAGGACCAGAAGGACCAGCCGATGAAGGCGACACCGATGAGGCCGGTGACGACCTCGGGGATCTGGTAGCGGATGCTGATCATGAGGATCACCGCGAGCGCGCCGATGGCGTAGTGGGCGCCGTGCTCCAGGTAGACGTAGTCGTCCAGGGTGCCCTGGCGGACCAGGTAGACCGTCAGCGAACGGACGTACATCGCGCCGACGCCGAGGCCGAGCGCCATCAGGACGATGTCGTTGGTGACGGCGAAGGCGCCGATGACACCGTCGAAGGAGAACGACGCGTCGAGGACCTCGAGGTAGAGGAACATGAAGAAGGCGGCCTTGCCGGCCAGCTGCACGGCGGAGACCGGCTTGCCGCTGCGCTTGGCCTCCTCCTCGGCCTCGTGCTCGCGCTCCTCTTCCTCCTCCAGCTTGTTCTCGAAGTAGCCGGAGAGACCGCCGACGACGAGGTACGTGATCAGGCCGAAGACGCCCGAGAGCAGGACGGTCGCCGCCTTGTCGACGTGCGTACCGCCGTGCTGGTGGGCCTGGGTCGCGAAGGTCATGGCGCTGATCGCCAGGACGATCAGGGCGATGCAGACCGACAGCATGTCGATCTTGCCGAGCTTGGCCAGCGGGCGCTCCAGCCAGCCGAGCCACCTGATGTCACGGTCCTCGAAGATGAAGTCGAGGAAGATCATCAGCAGGAACATGCCGCCGAAGGCCGCGATCGACGGGTGCGCGTCGGTCACGAGCTGCTCGTAGCGCTCGGCGTCGTTGAGGGCGAGATCGACGGCCTCGATGGGGCCGATCTTGGCGCTGATCGCGACGATCACGACGGGGAAGACCAGGCGCATGCCGAAGACGGCGATCAGGATGCCGATCGTGAGGAAGATCTTCTGCCAGAAGGCATTCATCTTCTTCAGAATTCCGGCGTTGACCACCGCGTTGTCGAAGGACAGCGAGATCTCGAGGATGCACAGGATCGCGACGATCCCGAACGCTTCCCACCCCCCGTAGAGCACCGCTGCGACCAGCCCGAGCGCCGTGATGGCGAACGACCAGCCGAAGGTTTTCAGAACCACTGTCTACCCCATCGTTAAAAGTACGCGGCTTTACGAAACGTTGACCCCGAAGTCTAGAGCGATGCCCCGGAGGCCGGACGCGTACCCCTGCCCCACCGCCCGGAACTTCCATTCACCCCCGTACCGGTACAGCTCGCCGAAGATCATCGCGGTCTCGGTCGAGGCGTCCTCGGAGAGGTCGTAGCGGGCGAGCTCCTGACCGTCCGCCTGGTTCACCACGCGGATGAAGGCGTTGCTGACCTGGCCGAAGGTCTGACCCCGGTTGTCGGCCTCGTGGATCGAGACCGGGAAGATGATCTTGTCGCAGTGGGCCGGGACCCTGATCAGGTCCACGATGAGCGACTCGTCGTCGCCGTCACCCTCGCCGGTGAGGTTGTCGCCGGTGTGTTCGACGGAGCCCTCGGGGCTCTTCAGGTTGTTGTAGAAGACGAAGTACTCGTCGCCGAGCACCCGTCCCGACTCGCACAGCAGGGCGCTGGCGTCGAGGTCGAAGGGCGCTCCGGTGGTGGAGCGCGCGTCCCAGCCGAGGCCGACCAGCACCTGGGTGAGGTTGGGTGCGGCCTTGGAGAGGGAGACATTGCCTCCCTTGGCGAGCGTGACGCCCATGTGTGGTTCCTCCCCGGTGAGTGCTGCTCGGTCCTGCTGATGAGGCGCTGGTGGTGCGGGGGCTGCGGGCGGCGCGGCACTGTCAGTGGTGCGGCGCTGCGGGCGGTGCAGCTTCGGCGGTGCAGCTGTCGGTGGTGCGGTGCCCGTGAGGCGGTGTCGGCGGTGCGGTGCCCGTGAGGCCGTGCCTGCGGGGCGGTGCCGATGGGCGCCGCCGGCGGGCACCGCCGATGAGGCACGTCCGGGGGCGCCCCCCGGGGGGGGGGGCCGCCCCGGGGGGTAAAAAAAAAAACCAGACCCCCAAAACCCGCAAT
>NZ_JBHJTL010000203.1:0-1894 GCF_042264065.1 Streptomyces sp. NPDC056222
TTCGGTATCGCCGTCGACAAGAAGAACACCCAGCTGCGTGACGCGCTCAAGGAAGCCGTGGACGCGATCATCAAGGACGGCACCTACAAGGCCGCCCTGGACAAGTGGGGGGCCGCCGACGGCGCCATTCCCGCGGCCAAGATCAACGGCGGTTCCTGACCTCTCGCGTACCACTGAAGGGCAGTCGTCGTGACTGACAAGATCGACAAGGTTCCCGCCGGGGCGTCACCCGCCCCGGCGGGGGTCCCGCCGGAGGCCATCAAGGCCATTCCGGTCCGCCACTACGGACGCTGGATCGCCGGCGTCGTCGTGGTCGCCCTGCTGGTGCTCCTCGGCTACGCCTTCTCCCAGGGCAACGTCCGCTGGGCCACCGTCCCCGAGAAGCTGTTCGACCCCACCATCCTGTCCGGACTGGGCAACACCATCCTCATCAGCGTCGCCTCCATGGCGCTGGGCCTGGTCCTGGGCGTGCTCTTCGCCGTCATGCGGCTCTCCAAGAACCCGGTGACCAGCTCCGTCGCCTGGCTCTACATCTGGATCTTCCGCGGCACCCCGGTCTACGTGCAGCTGCTGATCTGGTTCAACCTCGCCCTGATCTTCCCGGTGTTCAACATCGGGTTCTACAAGGACGAGATGACCGACGTCATGACCCCGTTCCTGGCCGCCCTGCTCGGGCTCGGCCTGAACGAGGGCGCCTACATGGCCGAGATCGTCCGCGCCGGCATCCAGTCGGTCGACGAAGGACAGACCGAGGCCTCCCACGCACTCGGCATGTCCCAGGCCAAGACCATGCGCCGCGTGGTGCTCCCCCAGTCGATGCGGGTGATCATCCCGCCGACCGGCAACGAGTTCATCAACATGCTCAAGACCTCCTCCCTGGTCGTCGCCGTCCAATACCCCGACCTGCTGCGCGCCGCACAGGACATCGCCTCGACCTCGTTCGCGGTCATGGAGATGTTCTTCCTCGCCTCGATCTGGTACCTGATCCTGACCTCGGTGTTCAGCGTCGGCCAGTTCTACCTCGAGCGGCACTACGCCCGCGGCTCGCTGCGCTCCCTGCCGCCCACGCCGTGGCAGAAGGTCAAGGCGAACCTCGCCCGATTCTCCAACCGTGAGGCGGTGGCCAAGTGACTCTCATGGTGAAGGCCGAAGGCGTCCACAAGTCCTACGGACCCGCCCACATCCTCAAGGGCATCGACCTCGAGGTGAACAACGGCGAGGTGTTCTGCCTGATCGGCCCGTCCGGCTCCGGCAAGTCCACCTTCCTGCGCTGCATCAACCACCTCGAGAAGATCAACGCCGGACGGCTCTACGTCGACGGCCAGCTCGTGGGCTACCGCCAAAAGGGCGACAAGCTCTACGAACTGAAGGACAGCGAGGTCGCCGCCCAGCGCCGCGACATCGGCATGGTCTTCCAGCGCTTCAACCTCTTCCCCCACATGACGGCCCTGGCCAACGTCATGGAAGCGCCCATCCAGGTCAAGGGCGAGTCCAAGGCCGTCGCCCGCGAGCGCGCCGAACGCCTGCTGGACCGGGTCGGCCTGGCCGACAAGGCCGGGAACTACCCCACCCAGCTCTCCGGCGGCCAGCAGCAGCGCGTCGCCATCGCCCGCGCGCTGGCCATGGAACCCAAGCTGATGCTCTTCGACGAGCCCACCTCAGCCCTCGACCCCGAACTCGTCGGCGACGTCCTCGACGTCATGCGCGACCTCGCCGAGTCCGGCATGACCATGGTCGTCGTCACCCACGAAATGGGCTTCGCCCGCGAAGTCGGCGACAACCTCGTCTTCATGGACGGCGGCGTCGTCGTCGAATCCGGCCACCCCCGCGACGTCCTCGGCAACCCCCAACACGACCGCACCAAGGCATTCCTCTCCAAGGTGCTCTAGCAGTC
>NZ_JBHJTL010000204.1:0-1881 GCF_042264065.1 Streptomyces sp. NPDC056222
CCCCGGAAGTCCGGGGCGGCCGCCTTCGTACGTCCGATCGACGACTTAGCTGAACGAGTCGCCGCAGGCGCAGGAACCCGTGGCGTTCGGGTTGTCGATCGTGAAGCCCTGCTTCTCGATGGTGTCGACGAAGTCGATGGAGGCGCCGCCCAGGTACGGGGCGCTCATGCGGTCGGTGACGACCTTGACACCGTCGAAGTCCTTGACGACGTCGCCGTCGAGCGAGCGCTCGTCGAAGAAGAGCTGGTACCGCAGGCCGGAGCAGCCGCCGGGCTGTACGGCGACGCGCAGCGCCAGGTCGTCGCGGCCTTCCTGGTCGAGCAGGGCCTTGACCTTGGCCGCGGCGGCGTCAGACAGGAGGATGCCGTCGCTGACAGTGGTCTTCTCGTCCGATACGGACATCTGCTTCTCTCCCGGGTTGTACGGAGACTGCTTGCCGACGGTTGCAACCGGCGGGGCCCCGGATTCATTCCGGGCGAGGCTCGGCTTTCGCGTCTTGTCCCTTTCATGCTCGCACACCCGCTCGCGGACCGGTTAACGGCAAGATCCGATTCGGGGACCGCGAATTCGTCACATCGACACTATGGACATCGTCAAACTGACGTGAAGCGGTTATGATAGATAGCGTCATTTAGACGAAAAGGTCTTCCGCAGAAAGAAAGGGTGCGTGACGTGACCACCGCCCAGCCCCTGGACGTCCAGCCGACGCCGCTCGCCCTGCTGCTGCTCGGCCGCGAGGCCGACCCGAAGAGCGAGCGCGGAGTGGAGTGTCCCGGCGACCTTCCGTCGCCCTCCGACCCGGACCTCGTGGAGCGCGCCCGCGCCGCGAAGGAGAAGCTCGGGGACAAGGTCTTCGTCCTCGGCCACCACTACCAGCGCGACGAGGTCATCCAGTTCGCCGACGTCACGGGCGACTCCTTCAAGCTCGCCCGCGACGCGGCGGCGCGCCCGGAGGCCGAGTACATCGTCTTCTGCGGTGTGCACTTCATGGCCGAATCGGCCGACATCCTCACCACCGACGACCAGAAGGTCGTCCTGCCGGACCTCGCGGCCGGCTGCTCGATGGCCGACATGGCCACCGCCGAGCAGGTCGCCGAGTGCTGGGACGTGCTGACCGAGGCCGGGATCGCCGAGCAGGTCGTGCCCGTCTCGTACATGAACTCCTCGGCCGACATCAAGGCCTTCACCGGCAAGCACGGGGGCACGATCTGCACCTCGTCGAACGCCAAGCGCGCCCTGGACTGGGCCTTCGAGCAGGGCGAGAAGGTCCTGTTCCTGCCCGACCAGCACCTGGGGCGCAACACCGCGGTGCGCGAGATGGGCATGTCGCTCGACGACTGCGTCCTGTACAACCCGCACAAGCCGAACGGCGGCCTGACCGCCGAGGAGCTGCGCAACGCCAAGATGATCCTGTGGCGGGGTCACTGCTCGGTGCACGGCCGGTTCTCGCTGGACTCGGTCAACGACGTCCGCGAGCGGATCCCGGGCGTGAACGTGCTCGTGCACCCGGAGTGCAAGCACGAGGTCGTGGCCGCCGCGGACTACGTCGGCTCGACGGAGTACATCATCAAGACGCTGGAGGCGGCCCCGGCCGGCTCGAAGTGGGCGATCGGCACGGAGCTGAACCTGGTCCGCCGCGTGGCCAACGCGCACCCGGACAAGGAGGTCGTCTTCCTCGACAAGACGGTCTGCTTCTGCTCGACGATGAACCGGATCGACCTGCCGCACCTGGTGTGGACGCTGGAGTCGCTGGCCGAGGGCAACCTGGTCAACCGGATCGAGGTCGACAAGGAGACGGAGAGCTTCGCGAAGCTGGCGCTGGAGCGGATGCTGGCACTGCCGTAACGGTTCTCCCGTTCGTACGCCGAGGGCGCCCCGCAT
>NZ_JBHJTL010000205.1:0-1710 GCF_042264065.1 Streptomyces sp. NPDC056222
AAATGTGGGGAATGGCGTCCAGCAGGGGTATCAGTTGGGTGACGTCGTGGCGGTTTCC
Organism: Streptomyces sp. NPDC056222; assembly: GCF_042264065.1. Lineage (NCBI taxonomy): Bacteria > Bacillati > Actinomycetota > Actinomycetes > Kitasatosporales > Streptomycetaceae > Streptomyces > Streptomyces sp. NPDC056222. The sequence goes on from NZ_JBHJTL010000205.1 coordinate 59, forward strand.
GCCGGTCAACGTGATGGCGAGCGGGGTGCCGTGAGCGTCGGTGATGGCATGGTGCTTCGAGCCGGGCCGGGCGCGGTCGACCGGGCTCGGCCCGGTTTTGGGCCGCCCGACGGGGCCTGGCGGTGCGAGCCGTCGATCACCGCCCGGGACCAGTCGAGCTTCCCGGCGCGGTGCAGCTCGGTCAGCAGTACCTGGTGCAGCTGGTCCCACACGCCGGCCTCGTGCCAGTCCCGCAGCCGACGCCAGCAGGTCATCCCGGAGCCGAAGCCGAGCTCGTGTGGCAGCCACTCCCACTGGATCCCGGTGTGCAACACGAACAGGATGCCCTGCAGGCAGCGGCGATCATCCAGCGGCAGCCGTCCGGCATTGCGTGCGCGGCGCTGCCTGACCGGCAGCAGCGGCTCGATTCGCCCCCACAGGTCATCCGACACCACCCACGGCGGACCGTTCCCCTTCCCCATGCCTCGTTCAACGAACGCTCAAGGAAGGGGACATGGCTTCAGCGGAGCCTTCTGTTGGCTCCTCTTAAAGCTGAGCAACGATGACAACCGCCCTCTTCTCAGCCGCAGGTCAGTTGATTGATCGGTTAGATGTCCGCACGGCGGAGGCTCGGCGTGTCACTTCTTCTGCTGATTGCCATCGTGCGGACTATGACGAACTGGTCGGCATCCGTCGTCATGGGGTCCACTTCAAAAGGTCACGGAGAAGAAGACCGCCAAATTCCGCATCCAGGCATTGGCGTAGGACCACGCGAATAGCCCGTCGCCGGAGTCGACGACGACAGCCGTGCCGGTCAGAGTCACATGAAAGATCTGTCCCGCGGCCAAGGCGACTGTCGTCTCGATGTCGGGGGTATAGATCGTGTCGCCGTACGCACCCTCCGCGCTCGTCTGAGAGGTGTGCTTCCAAAGCCTGACGGTCCGCCGGCCCTGGGGCAGCACCGACCCGGATCCATCCTGCACGAGCATCTCGCACCAGCCCTCAGTGTGGGCCGAAAGCCCAAAGCCGGTGAGTTTCCACCAGTATTCGTACTCCAGCAAAGGCGCGATGCGGGCAAACCCACCGTTCACCGCCTGCAGCGCCATGCTCACACCCGCGGTGGCGACGCGATAGCCCCCGGCTCCGACTCCTTGCCCATGGGAAACGCCGAAGCTTCCGGTCCTCACGTCGGAAGACGCTGCGGCGCCATGCCCTTGTGTGGGCTGGAGTACCTGCCAGTCGTAGTGCGGCCCAAAGAGGTTGAGCCCGGGCCTTGCCGGATGCACCATGCCCATGCGACCACTGAGGAAGTGAGTTCCCCGCACCGCTGCAGGCTTGGCTGCCTTGATCGCCTCCTGATTCAGCGTCGTAAGTTCCTTGACTGCCGCCAAAGCATTCGGATCCTGTTGGATCAGTTGCCCCATAGGAGCGAACGCCTTGCGCTCGGCTTCGATCATCCGCTCGGAGATGCCTGCCGCAGGCTGAGCCTGCGCCTCGATCAACCGGCTGATCTCTTCCTGATGGCGATCAGGAAGCTTCTGAGTAGTGCTCTCGACGCGCCGTACGATCAGTTCAGAATCGTCTTGATCCATACTCCGAGCATGTTGCCTCCGGAACGCAAGGCAAGTCGGATCGTCTGAATGGGCCCCTGCTGGACGCCATTCCCCACATTC
>NZ_JBHJTL010000206.1:0-1625 GCF_042264065.1 Streptomyces sp. NPDC056222
CGATAGTACCGTCCGGATACTGCCAGATATCGGCGTCCAGGGAGATGTCCTGAAGCGCGGTGTCCGGAATTTCAGGTTTGTGTCTCTACAAAGACTAACTATCAGAAAAACTCATCGAGCATCAAATGAAACTGCAATTTATTCATATCAGGATTATCAATACCATATTTTTGAAAAAGCCGTTTCTGTAATGAAGGAGAAAACTCACCGAGGCAGTTCCATAGGATGGCAAGATCCTGGTATCGGTCTGCGATTCCGACTCGTCCAACATCAATACAACCTATTAATTTCCCCTCGTCAAAAATAAGGTTATCAAGTGAGAAATCACCATGAGTGACGACTGAATCCGGTGAGAATGGCAAAAGTTTATGCATTTCTTTCCAGACTTGTTCAACAGGCCAGCCATTACGCTCGTCATCAAAATCACTCGCATCAACCAAACCGTTATTCATTCGTGATTGCGCCTGAGCGAGACGAAATACGCGGTCGCTGTTAAAAGGACAATTACAAACAGGAATCGAATGCAACCGGCGCAGGAACACTGCCAGCGCATCAACAATATTTTCACCTGAATCAGGATATTCTTCTAATACCTGGAATGCTGTTTTCCCGGGGATCGCAGTGGTGAGTAACCATGCATCATCAGGAGTACGGATAAAATGCTTGATGGTCGGAAGAGGCATAAATGCCGTCAGCCAGTTTAGTCTGACCATCTCATCTGTAACATCATTGGCAACGCTACCTTTGCCATGTTTCAGAAACAACTCTGGCGCATTGGGCTTCCCATACAATCGATAGATTGTCGCACCTGATTGCCCGACATTATCGCGAGCCCATCTATACCCATATAAATCAGCATCCAGGTTGGAATTTAATCGCGGCCTCGAGCAAGACGTTTCCCGTTGAATATGGCTCATAACACCCCTTGTATTACTGTTTATGTAAGCAGACAGTTTTATTGTTCATGATGATATATTTTTATCGGCACTGTTGCAAATAGTCGGTGGTGATAAACTTATCATCCCCTTTTGCTGATGGAGCTGCACATGAACCCATTCAAAGGCCGGCATTTTCAGCGTGACATCATTCTGTGGGCCGTACGCTGGTACTGCAAATACGGCATCAGTTACCGTGAGCTGCAGGAGATGCTGGCTGAACGCGGAGTGAATGTCGATCACTCCACGATTTACCGCTGGGTTCAGCGTTATGCGCCTGAAATGGAAAAACGGCTGCGCTGGTACTGGCGTAACCCTTCCGATCTTTGCCCGTGGCACATGGATGAAACCTACGTGAAGGTCAATGGCCGCTGGGCGTATCTGTACCGGGCCGTCGACAGCCGGGGCCGCACTGTCGATTTTTATCTCTCCTCCCGTCGTAACAGCAAAGCTGCATACCGGTTTCTGGGTAAAATCCTCAACAACGTGAAGAAGTGGCAGATCCCGCGATTCATCAACACGGATAAAGCGCCCGCCTATGGTCGCGCGCTTGCTCTGCTCAAACGCGAAGGCCGGTGCCCGACTGACGTTGAACACCGACAGATTAAGTACCGGAACAACGTGATTGAATGCGATCATGGCAAACTGAAACGGATAATCGGCGCCACGCTGGGATTTAAATCCATGAAG
>NZ_JBHJTL010000207.1:0-1600 GCF_042264065.1 Streptomyces sp. NPDC056222
CAACAAGACCTCATCCAGCGGCCCGACGATCTCCGGCGCAGGCGAACTCTCCGACTCCCACACTCGATCCGTCGCAGCCTTGATCAGCGCCATCAGCTTCCAGCCAGGCTCGGTGATCTGTTCGCCGGTAAGCGGGTGGGCGAAGGTGTACTCGCCCGCCAACAGGTCACGGATCGGAGCGCGCACCGTGCGGTCGTAGCTGCGGGTGTTGACCTGACCCGTGGCCGGGTTCCAGTCCACGCGATCGAAGAAGAACAGCACCGGGCCGTCATTGGCCCGGAAGTCCCATTGCACATCGATCCGGGTCGCCAGCATCTCGACCCGGTTGTTGTTGCTCTCGGAAAGAATCGGCGACATCTCATTGCTCCACGGAAATGATGCCCAGCGTCTGATTGATCACCACACCGACTGTACCTCCGCTCGCCGTGCCGGTGGCCACGTTGCGGGTGACGATGATGGCCCGGTAGGTGAACTGCTCGGTGCCGGGGGTGTTGTCGGTGAAGGTGTGCGAGCCAGCCATGCGCGAAGTCAGCTGCGACGGCCCACCCTGCTCGTTCAGCACCTCATAGTTGCCCGTGACGTTGAAGTCGGTGATGAACTGCTCGGCACCATTGCCCACCCGCCGATTGATCGCGATGGTGGCGTTCACCGGCCCGGAAACCCCGGTCCACCGGCCCGTGTTCGCGGTGTCGGTCTTGGTCATGTCGTAGCTGACCACGACGTTCTTGGCGCGCCCCAGGGTCGAGAACGGCCCGACGATGATCTCGGCGTTGCCGTTGGTCGAAGTGTTCCGCTGGGCGTTCTTCAGCGCACCTCCCGACAGACTACCGCCGAAGTACGCATTGCCCTGGTTGTCGATCCAGAACAGGCCGTTCGCCTTGCTCGCGTTGGCCGGGTTGGAGCCCACACCGATCCACATCATCAGGTCGTTGGATACACCGAACGGCTTGCCGTGCACCATCATGTAGGCCCCGGAACGAGTTACCCACCTGCCACTTCCGAAGGTTGTGCTGCCCGTATTGTTGGGGTCAACGATGCTCAACACGTCAGCAACAAAGCTGATTCGGCCAATGGTGCCGTCGTTGACGGACGTCATACCGATGGCATTGCCATTCACGTCCAGCGCCCAAGTGTACTTGGCAAACATGGTCGACTGGCCGTTCTCCAGCGTCGTCGCCCGCACCTCCATGGACTGCATAGCCGTGGCTGTGTCGGAGGTGGTGACTTCATCGCTCCAGGGAGTCGCGGAGGGGCCACGCTCCAGTTTCAGGCGACGGAACGACATTACCTCGCCCGTGCCTTCGCAGATCACACCGGCCAGCAGCCGGGTAGCGTCCGACGGCACATCGATTGGAACATTAAGCGCCTGCCAGACCCCCAGCTTGGAGCGATCAGACAGCACGGTCACCGAACCAATCAAGCCGCCGGCGTTGTATGCGCTGAGCACCAACCGTGCATTGCCGACCGAGCCATTGCGGAACACCTCTCCCGACAGGTAGTGAACGCCTGCCGTCGGGCTCTGCACGTACTGATAGCAACTGTCACTGCCGCTGGTCGGCTGGATCGCAAGGAATGGGCCGTGCGACGCATAGTTCAACGG
>NZ_JBHJTL010000208.1:0-1575 GCF_042264065.1 Streptomyces sp. NPDC056222
TCACCAGCCAGGTCCGGAACGACTCAGGGGCCAGCTGGACCACGCCGTGGCCGGACGCGTCCAGGGTCACCGACCCGGACGCGTCCAGCACTTGAGGCGCCGGCGTCGTCATGCCGCTCCCGTGAGCGCGGCCACGGCGTCCGGCCCGCCTATCGCCCCCACCGCCAGGAGGGCCACCGCGCTCATCCATTGGATCTTCCTGGCGTGCTGGTCCTGCGTGACCGCGATCGTCTTCACCTCCCGGCGGAGTCCGTCCACCTTGGTCTGGAGCGTGGCGAGCTGCGCCAGGACCGGGTCTCTCTGCTGCTGCGGGGACATGGGTCCCCCTTCTGTAGGACGGCTCAGGCCGTGGGCGAGATGATGAACCAGGCCACGACGGACGTGTCCGTCGCGTCCGCGGACGTGATGGTGAACGACGTGCCGGCCACCCGGGCGGTGACCCCGACAGCCTTGGGTGTGGTGACCGTTCCGAGGGACTGGACGGTGCACTGGATCCGGGAGTTCGCGGCCACCTTGTTGGTGGCCACCGTGACCGCACCCGCCACCAGGGTGGCCACGCCGCTGGTGGCGCCGGCGCCCTCGGCCACGGCCAGGCCCCCGCCGGCGGTGCCGATGCGGAGGGTGTCCTTGTCCCCGGACCAGAGGGTGAACTGCGCGTCGGCCTGCCCCGCCTCCAGGGCGGTGTACCCGGCAACGGTGAGGTTCCCGCCGACCGTGGCGGCCCCGGTCACATCGAGGGCGCCGGTCACGGCCACGTCGGCGAACTCGACATCGACGCCGGTGCGGATGAGCGGCACGTAGGTGGGAGAGGGCATCACTGGCTCCAGTAGACGGACTCGACACCCACGGCCGTGCTGCCGGTGACCGCGCACACCCACAGCTCATGGGTGTGCCGCACGACGTAGGGCAGGACGGCCGGAATGCGCATCGCGCCCGCGGCCCCCGACTGCGCACCGGCCTGCGTGCTGGAGATCCACACGTCCTGATCCTGCGCGATCAGCGTCGCGTACTGGCGGCGCGGCTCCAGCGCGAGCACCCGCACGGCCACCGCGGCCGTGGCCGTGTCCGTCTTGTAGCCGGGGTACCCGGACGCGGGCAGCTCCCGCACCTCGGTCGGACCGCACACGGACACCGCAACCGGCCGCGTCTCGTACGGCTCGGCCTCCTCCTGGACGATCTCGTCCGGGTCCGGAGTGATGTTCATTTCTTCGCCCCTCCCGTGCCCTTGGGCACTGCCTTGGCCACCTGCTTGACCGCCCCGGTGACCACCGTGTTCTTCACCATGAGGAAGAGGCCGCCCGCGATGAGGACGACGCCGGCGGCGCCGTACGCCACCCGAATCCAGAACGCCGGCGTCGTCAGCGACTCGTACGCGTCCTTGAGCACCGCCACCGCGTCATCCGCCCATTCGGGGGTGAGCGCGTCGTCCAGAGCGTCACCGATGCCGCTGTCCGGGAGGGTGTCCGCGATCGTCCCGAGCGGCTTGCCGACCACCTTCGCGTACTCCGCCCGCTTGTCCGCGGAGAGCTTCTTGAGGTCGGCCGCGGCCTTCTTGCCGCGCGCAAGGTGGGTGAG
>NZ_JBHJTL010000209.1:0-1500 GCF_042264065.1 Streptomyces sp. NPDC056222
TCCCCACGGCCACCCCGCTATACGCCCCCCAACGTCCCTGCCCGCCGGCCCCACCCCCGGGGGGGGCCCCGGGGGGGGGCCCCCCCCCTCGTCGTCCCGCCCGTGCCTGTCCTTATGATCGGCCGCATGGGTGAGGCCGGGGAGCTGTACAGGTCGTGGCGGTACGGGGAGCTGGACGAGGCGGAGCGCGGGGAACGGTACGAGGACCGGGTCTGGACCTGGGAGCGCGCGCATCCGCTGCGGTTCCTCCTGGTCGGCGAGGAGTGGGACGGGGAGCAGACGGTGTGGGCGCGCTGCGCCGACATCCAGGGGCTGTTCGCGGAGGAGGAGCCGCGCCGCGAGCGGCTGACGCTGACCGGGTGCCTGCCCGAGGGCAGGCTGCGCAAGGCCGTCGACGGGGCGGCGCGGGAGCGCGACCGTCTGGGTGATCTGGCCCTGAGCGTCGACGACGAGCACGACGACAGGTCCGGGCACGACTGGGAGCTGGCCGACGTCGTGGTGCTCGACGGCCGGCCGAACGCGGGCGACGCCTCGCGGGTGGACGTGGTGATCGAGGCGGAGGTCCGTGACTGGCCGGGCTCCCGTACCGAACCCCGGTCGGACCGGGTACGGATCTTCAACGGGTGGGGCGGCGGCTGGCTAGGCGAGTGCCGGCGCGTGGAGGGCCTCTACGGTCCGGAACGCCCGGTCGCGAGGCCGGCGGTCACCCTCGTCGGGTGCGAACCCGGGGAGTTGCTGCTGCGACGCCTGACGACCCGACGGGAGGCCGGGGACCCCGTGGAGCTGTTCGTGCTCGACCGGACGGGCCGGGTGGCGGGGATCGAGGAGCACCTGTTCCTGCACGTCCGCGAGGCGCGCCCGTCGGTGCTCGGGGGCGCCCTCGTCGACATCCGTATCGACGGCGGGTTCTCGAAGCCGCGGCCGTACGCCGGCCGTCCGGCCTGGGACGCGTGGTACGAGGGCGCCCCGAGCACGCCCAACGAGTGGGCCGGGCTCGACACGAGGGGCAGGACGGAGTGGCTGCGGTTCGCCAAGCCGGTCGGTGGAGAGGATCGCGTGGGCGACACCTGCCACCTGGACGGCCGGTTCGCCACCGACATCCCGGGCGTCCAGTTGGCCGTCGGCGAGGCGCTCGGCGGGCCCGGCGCTCACTTCGCCCAGTGCTGGGGCGCGCTGCGCGGCTGCCCGTGCGGTGGCAACCGTCTGCCGGGTCCGGTCACCCTGATCTGGCACGACGCGCACGTCGCCCGGGAGGCGCTGGCGTCGGTGAGCGCCGACGCGGAGGGCGAGCTCACATATTTCGAGAGTGTCCTGTGGCTGTTGGGACACTCGGGAATCACGGTCGAGACGGCGTAGGGCGGGCCGCGGCCCGCCGAGGGCCGACCTGCGACGCCCGAGGGCCGGCTCCCCGGGGAGCGGGGAGCCCGCCCTGCGCTGCCGAATGGAGGAGTCAGAACAACACCCGCTCCCGCAACTGAGGCGCCACCCGAACGCCCCCGG
>NZ_JBHJTL010000210.1:0-1477 GCF_042264065.1 Streptomyces sp. NPDC056222
GGAGTGATGAAGGTAAGTTCTTCAGCGCCGTTGGACGAGAATTCAATAGGTCTTAGTGCGCGCGAGAAGTCTCGATGTGCGGGATCATCAATTGGCACGATTTCGCCATGTGGCATCGACATTTTTATCGGCTGCTTCTTCGATGGCACGCGTAATCATCGTTTGAATTCGTTAAGGCGTGGTGACTTCACTCAGTCCAATATTTCTCGTCTGTTCGATGTATTTGATCGGGGTATTTTGCCGGGCACAGGAGTTCGCCGCAGCCAGTTTTCTAGCTACATTCAGGGCGTCGGCACCGAGGCGCTAAAAGAAATCGGCGATACCGGCACCGGCTGGCATGCCCGTGCTGGCGCGGCAGCCGGCTGGGGCGGTGAGGGTCGGGTGAACTGGATGCTGATGCAAGTCCAGGATCATCTCTTGACCCATTTCGCAGAGACAACCGTCACCGCCGCAATGGGCTTCGATTCCACCGTCCCCATCGCGCGCAAGATGAGTGCCGATCTCCGCTTGCACCTGCAGGACGTAGAGCGCTTGGCGCAGGCGGCGCGGATGTCGCTGTCCAACTACCTGGCGGTCAACCAAGGGCAGGAGGAAATCGATCTTCGCAACTCGCTCAGCGGCGGCTTCTGGAACATGGTCGGTGCGCTGCAACGGGTGCGTGGTACCCATCTGGCGCGTGCCGATCACATAGCGCGGCGGGCGGTGTTGCAGGAGCGCCGTGCTTTTCTGGCGAAGAAGGTAGCGCCGTTCCAGAAGCAGAATCCCCGTGTAGACCGCATCCGTATATCGGTGTTTGGCTTCTCGCGCGGCGCCACCGAGGCGCGCGTGTTCTGCAACTGGCTCGGCGATGCCTGCGACCCCGGTCCCGGGCCGCTGCGGCTGTGCGGTATTCCGGTGCAGATCGATTTCATGGGCTTGTTCGATACAGTCGCTTCGGTAGGTGCCGCGCAGAGCTTCTTTGAGTCGGTGTTCGATGGCCACGGTGGTTGGGCGTCGGCCGAAGACCTGCGCATTCCCGCCGATGTGCGTCGCTGTGTGCATATGGTGGCGGCGCATGAAGTACGCGGTTCGTTCCCGGTGGACTTGGTGGACGGCGCGAACTGCGAGCAGATCATCTACCCCAACCTGCGTCGTAGACGAGGGTGCGTTTGAATGAAGGGCGTCGAGCGAATGGCCGTGGTGAAAAAGGTGCTTGTCAGGATTGCTCTGATCGGGCTTGTGCTGTTTGCCTTGGCGGGTCTGGTGCTGAAGTTCATGGATTTCAGGATGGGTCCACCACCGCCCAGTCCTCCGAAGCCGCGCATTATTGAGCCTGACACTGGCCACGACATCACCGACGCGCCACCGGAAATGCATCTCACGATCGGTATTGCCAACTACTCTGATGACGGGCTGGGCATAGTCGTCATCAACGAAGCATGGGGAGGAGGCATGGAGCCTCGTACCAGCAGTAATGGGCGTGCATGCTGCGTGACGC
>NZ_JBHJTL010000211.1:0-1451 GCF_042264065.1 Streptomyces sp. NPDC056222
GGGTTCGACGCCAGCGCCCCCGTCACCTTCACCGTCTCTTCGCCGCCCGGCCCCTGCAGCCGCCACAGCCCGAACGGGTGATCGCGTTCCTTGATCACCAAACAGGTGCGGCCCGCCAGCTCCGCCGGGTTTTTCGGCACGCCGTGGCGCTGCAGGTACGCCGGCGAAGCGCACAAGATGCGCTGATTGTCCGCCAGCTTGCGCGCAATCAAATTGGGGGCGATATCGTCGCCGATGCGGATATCCAGATCGAACCCTTCGCTGACCAGATCCACCAGCCTATCGGACACGTCGAGCCGCAGCTCCAGCTGCGGGTACTGCCGCGCCAGCGCCGACAGCGCCGGCGCCACGAAACGCCGGCCGAAGCCGAAGCTGCTGACCACGCGCAGCATGCCCTGCGGCGCCTGACGCACCTCGGACAGCTCGTCCATCATCTGATCGACGTCGTTGAGAATGCGCTGCGCCCATTCGTAGATGCGTTCGCCGTCTTCGGTGATCGCCACTCGCCGCGTGGTGCGGTGCAGCAACGACACGTCCAGCGCTTTTTCCAGCAACGCAATGCGTTTGCTGATAAAGGCCGGCGACACGCCCAGCTCTTCGGCGGCGGCGGCAAACCCGGCGCGGCGCGCCACCAGCACGAACACCCGCAGGTCACTCAGGATCGGCATATTGTTCATGATTCGTGTTTTATGTTTCACCGTTTTCAGGGTTGATTAACAGTTAGTCAATTATAGGATAAGAGTGTTGTCAATCTCCCCTACCTACAAATGAGACCTCTGTATGAGCAAAACCTATAAAATTGCCGCCATCCCCGGGGACGGTATCGGGCGGGAAGTGTTGCCGGAAGGCATACGAGTGTTGCAAGCGGCGGCGGCGCGCTGGGATCTGTCGCTGGAATTCGACACTTTCGAGTGGGCCAGCTGCGACTACTACCAGCACCACGGCCAGATGATGCCGGACGATTGGTTTGAGCAGCTCAAGGGCTTCGATGCCATCTACTTCGGCGCCGTCGGCTGGCCGGATACGGTGCCCGATCACATTTCGCTGTGGGGGTCGCTGTTGAAATTCCGCCGCGACTTCGAGCAGTACGTCAACCTGCGCCCAGTACGGCTGTTTCCCGGCGTGCCCTGCCCGCTCGCGAACAAACAGCCGGGCGATATCGATTTCTACGTGGTGCGCGAAAATACCGAAGGGGAATACTCCTCGCTCGGCGGACGGATGTTCGAAGGCACTGAACGCGAGATGGTGATCCAGGAATCGGTCTTCACCCGTCAGGGCGTGGACCGCATCCTCAAGTACGCCTTTGAGCTGGCGCAACAGCGCCCGCGCAAGCGCCTGACCGCAGCCACCAAGTCCAACGGCATGGCCATCAGCATGCCGTACTGGGATGAGCGCGTGGCGGAGATGGCGCGCCGGTATCCGGACATCGCCTGGGACAAGCAGCACATAGA
>NZ_JBHJTL010000212.1:0-1436 GCF_042264065.1 Streptomyces sp. NPDC056222
GTGGGTCACCCAGCGCTGCTGCTGAATCGGCAAGTGCCACCGCTATTTTGTCTAGCCTGTCGCCAAGATGATCCTTCGCGAATGCCTCGAGATCCGTAATTTCCGCGCCTCCGCGTTTGGCGCGAAGCCGAACGCAGCCGCCGACAGACTCTGCGAGCGTGGCATCTGTTGCTGAAGAGAGAGCGAGATTGGCGAGTCTGTCTGCTACATCAGTCTGATCAAGTTCCTCCGCTGCCAATGCCCCAAGAATTAGGAGTTGCGCATTTGGCACTTGGCACTCGGCCTCAGTCTCTGCAATTGCCAGAACGTCCGAATAGCTTTCCATGCCGTAGAGTGCGCGGCACCGAATACGCTCGACCGCACTCTCACTTGTAGACACCCCTCGCGCGTCGAGTATGGCTAGTGCTCGCAGTGGCATCCCGTTATTGATCCAATCTTCTGCGGTTCTGAGGTCATCCGGTAGTGATTGGTCAATCTCAGCGGTCAAGCTCGGCATCGTGCCGTTAATGAGCCCTAGGTACTCACCGATTACCCGCACATCTGATGGATGCATCACGAAGTCAATGAGATGCTTCTTCAGCATAGGTGAGGCCTGGACGATAGATGCCAGATCTTCCAGCGCGATTATCGATACCCTGTTGGTCTTTCCGTGCAGACAAGCATTCCTGGCATGCTGCTGCAACCTCGCATCTCTGCTGTTTAGGGTAACAATGCAGTAGTAGTCGAGAGGTGGATCGAACTCGTGGCACAGCTTCAACTCCTTGTCGAAGATGGCTGTAGTGAGCTTTGATCGAGCATACGCCTTGCACTGGTATCCCCAATGAGCAAGGTCGGGCCTACGGGCGTGAACATACACGTCGACGCCATTCTGTATCTGGCCGCTAACGCCAATGCGCTGGGCCTCCAGCTCGGGCTGATGCTTGTCGTTAACGTGGAGGAGCACGAGCTCCTCGAGCATCTCGCTGTCAAGTGAATTCAACCAGCTATTGATAAGATTGCTTGCCATGGGCTTCTAGAGATCCATTTCCAGTTCTTGCCGGAGCGCGAGGTGTATGTGCACCGCAGTCTAACTTCCCAGCGCAGCAAAGCAGGATATAGCTGCCCATGCCTAAGTGTCTTTCTAGTTCTCTCCTATCGATGCTGGCGAGTTCCGATGCCTTGCTTCCGGCCCTGTTTCTCTGGATGGGCCAATTTGCCTGGCGGACACCTGCCGCGGCCTCAGTGCTGACCTAGGAAGCGTTGTGTTAAGGACAAATGCCGCTTCTAGGCGACGATGGGGGATAGGCGTCCGGGTGCGTAGGCGCCTGAGGCCCGTTCTTAGAGGGCCTATCAAGCGATGGCGCGGTTTACCCAGGCTCCAGCCGTCTTTGATGCGAGGGCCGTCTCTCCGCCCCTCGCTTTGGCTCTGCGCTGGTGCCGCTGCGCCGTCTCCTAGC
>NZ_JBHJTL010000213.1:0-824 GCF_042264065.1 Streptomyces sp. NPDC056222
GATAAACACCGCATGCCCTTCCACCACACCGCCGTGCAGCGTACCCGTCTCGCGGTAGTAGCGTGCACCCAGCGTCACATCCTGCGAACCGTTCTGGCTCATCGGCACTGACCAGCGTTGCCCCAGCACCACCGGATTACCCTCAAGCAGCAGCTGCACGCGTACGGCCCCAGCCGTGGCGTTGCCGGTGGGCGTCAAACGGCTGCCGGTGTTGCCCGGCGCGTTGGCGTCGGTCAGTGCCAGGTACATCGGGAATGCACCGTTGCAGTTCATCGGGACAGTGAACTCCCGCTCACGGGCAGTGCTGCCTTCCGCGGGCAGATCGGCAATGTCCACATCCTGCAGCGTGACAGCGGTAGCCGTGAGTCTGCAGGTCTTGGTCTTCAGGGTGGCGGTAACGTTGTAGTTGTCCTTCTTTACAAGCGCAGGATAGCTCGGCGTCGAATAGGTGATCTCTCCGACAACAGTGGTCGGCAACGCCTCCATCTCGCCGCCGCGGGACACTGCGGCCATGCGCACCCACGACCAGCGAGTGCTGCCGCTCCAGCCGGCACCGGGAAACTGCAGGCCGGTCTGCGGGTTGAAGGGCATGAACCGATTTCCCCCGCTGGCGTTGCCAACCGCGTACTGGAAGATCAGCAGCGGGGTTTTGGGCTTGCCGCGCATTCCGAACGCCGGAAAGGTCTCACCATCCACAGTGACGTTCCGGACAAACTCCAGTCCGGGCATTGCCGCTGAGACATCAACGGGTATCAGTTCACTGGCGTTGCAACCAAGCAGATAGGTGGCGTTGCCTGAATGCATCCAGGGACTGACAACGACAC
>NZ_JBHJTL010000213.1:834-1411 GCF_042264065.1 Streptomyces sp. NPDC056222
GATTCTGATGCTGGTACTGGCCCCGGCATGCGCACTGGTGCAGGCCTGCGCTGCAAACGGCGCCAGCACGCCGCAGCTGAGCAGCACCAGCAGGGGGCAGCGGCGGCCGATGCCACTGAAGAATGGAAATTTCATCATGTAGTTACCTCTGCCTTTCTGCTCTGCGTGCAGAGCTATCGGTAGGTGGCGGTGATCACCGCCTGCCCTTCCACCACGCCACCATGGAACGTGCCCGCCTCACGGTAGTAGCGCGCGGCCAGGGTGATGTTCTGCCGTCCGTTCTGGGTGAGCGGAATCGTCCAGGTCTTGCCCAGCTCTACCGGCACGCCTTCGCGAAGCAACTCCACACGCACCGCACCTGCGGTGCTGTTTGCAGTCGGCGCCAGACGGCTGCCGGTATTGCCCGGAAGGTTGGCATCGGTCAGCACCATCTCAACCGGGAAAGCACCGTTGCAGTTCATGGCGACATCGAAACTGCGTTCGCCCGTATGACTGCCGCTGGCGGGAAGATCGACCGCAGCGACGTCCAGAAGTTTCACGGGTGTATCAGACAGCTGGCTGGTGGGAACCTTCAGGT
>NZ_JBHJTL010000214.1:0-1402 GCF_042264065.1 Streptomyces sp. NPDC056222
AACAAAGACAGTTGCGAGAACAGCCGCCCCCCCCACCAAACTACTGAGATCGCCAAGGAAATCCAGAAGACACGCAGCCAGTGCGAGGTACTGCCTGCCGTAACATGAGGATAGGAAACGATCAGCCTCTCATCCTCGTCCAATACAGAGATTGCAAAGAATGTTCCGTCGGGCCATCGCTTGCCCACCACTCTAACGCTCTGCCCCTGCCTGAACGGCCAGTTCCACAGCAGAGCAGACACCGATAGATCTCCCAGCATGAACCTGACTCGCACCACTGGCTCCGCCCCCCTTCGCTTGACATCACGGCCATGCCTGCTGATGGCCCACTCAAGCCGAGCGCTGCTGCAACTGCACCCACTGCGGCCATTTGCTCTCGATCGTCAGAACGGGACAGAACATCCTCGAACGCATGTTCAACGAAAAGTTCTGAGATCACACCAGCCTCTGTATCCAGCGGAATTTTGCTCGGAACATCCATGTAATGTGCGCCTTTCACGACTGCGACCTTGTAGTTACTTTCCCTATTGCTTTGTCAAACGCGTCGTTCTGCTTCAGAACGGCCTCCTGGAGGTTATCGCTGGCCGAGGGAGGAGCTTTACTAGCTGCCCTCCCGAATACGTTGGACTCGCACCACTTCTCGAGATCGTTCGGGCTGATTACCCACACGGTCGCTTCAATCAAAAGCAGTGCCAACGTAATCTCCCAACCGCCCAAGCGCAGTATCCAACCGCCAAGGCGCTTCATAGCCTGACTGGACAAGACGAGTTCCCCTTCCCTCGCGGCCGCAGCCTCTATCCCGGCCCTTAACCCACGAAGACCCAAACTCAACTTATTTCGCCCCAGATGACGCTCAAGAAGACGTACTGTTTACTGGGGAAGCATGGTGCTAGACGCTGCCGTCAGTACCTGAAGTAGGTATCGCCCAAGGCAAGATGATCGCCTGGCTGCCGCTTCTGCTTGGTGATCCGCCGCAGATTGATCCGCTTTGCGTTGGGCCAACCAAGCGTCTGGAATATTGCATCAGCCATCTTTGCGAACCGAGTGAAACGCCGCCCCATTCTGTATCCGATGAAGCAGAAGAGCAAAACGCAGACCAAATAGGCTTGAGCTACCAACACACTTCCGCCTTCGTTCCTGCCAGTACTATCTTTAAGCTGAACCAGCCAAAAAATCCGATAACAAGTGCGCACCAAGGCACCGAGAACATCAGGGAATATTTTGCCACCGTCATCCAATGAGCCCACGTGCCCGCACTAACGTGCGGATAAGACACAATCAGCCTACTCTGTTCTTGCAGAACTGACAGGGCGAAGAAGTTTCCGTCGTCCTCATGTCGACCAACCACTCGGACATCGTCGCCCTCCAGAAATGGCCAGTTCCAAAGCACCGCCTTTACTTT
>NZ_JBHJTL010000215.1:0-1363 GCF_042264065.1 Streptomyces sp. NPDC056222
CCATTGCGCAGTTCCAGGTGAATGGTGGAAGCGGAGGATCGGCTCGACGTCACTCGGCAAGCGGCACGGTCTGCTGCGCTGTTGTTCCTGACCGATGGACTCCGGATCTGAACGTGGAGATCGAGTGGACAACTGATCTGGAAACCTACCAGAAGGCGACGGTATCAATCCCCAGGTACGACGAGGTTGGCAGTCTCGCTGTTCACTTCCTGCGCAATGGCCAGGTCAAGGTGTTCGTGACCAATCTGATACTGGGGCACCCGGACTATCCGTTGACGGGACCCGAGGCGCCGTTGCGTGAGGGGGAAAATCCCGTGTGGGAGCACCTCCGGCGCCCGCCCGCTGGCTGATGGTAAGCGGGGTGGGATCAACAGGGACAAGCAATCCGGCAGGGACGGACATCGGAACAAAGAGGCAAGGACATGAATGAACGCACGGCGACTGGCGCGCAGCCCATGCCCGCCAACGGACAGCGGGCCTTAAGCGGCGCCGAGGCACAGCGGCGGGCGAAGGCGATGGCGTGCCTGCGCGAGAAGGGTTCGCAATGCCAGGGCCAGGTGCATGTGAGCATCTACTTCGATGGCACCGGCAACAACCGTGAGTGGGAAGGAACCTTCGTCACCGGCAAGACACGCGCCACCCGCACCCAGCTTGCACGCAACGGCCACAGCAACGTGGCACGCTTGTACGACGCCAGCCTGGCCGAGCCGGAGAACGGCTTCTTCAGCGTCTATGTTCCCGGCGTGGGGACGCCATTTTCCGAGGTCGGCGATACCAACCAGGATGGCGACACGCTGGGAGGAGGGGCTGCACGATACGGTGCCGATCGCATCCATTGGGCGATCCTGCAAGTCATCAACTCGGTGCATCAGTACCTCAAATCCAATGATCTGATCACGCCGGCTGAAGCCAAGATCCTGGTCGGTTCGATGAGCGAGACGCGCCTGCTGGAAGGTATGGCGCGCCGCGCCATGCTGACCGGAATCGCGCAACGCCTCGAGCGCGTGGTGAAAAGCCACCAGCGTCGCGTCACCTCTGTGCACGTGTCCGTCTTCGGTTTCTCGCGCGGTGCCGCACAAGCGCGGGCGTTCGTGCATCGGCTGTATGAAACCGCCGAGGCCTGGGGCAGCGGCTGTGGCTACAACATCGCCGGTGTTCCGCTCTACCTCAATTTCATGGGTATCTTCGACACTGTAGCATCGGTGGGCGTTGCTGCCATGAGTCGGGTATCCAAGGGCAAATGGGACTGGGCCGCCGGTGACATGATGAGCATTCACCCGGAAGCCCGGCAATGCGTGCATTTCGCTGCTCTGCATGAGCAGCGCATCAACTTCCCGCTGGATCTGGCGACCAGCGGGAAGGC
>NZ_JBHJTL010000216.1:0-1362 GCF_042264065.1 Streptomyces sp. NPDC056222
GCCTCCCGCTGCAATGCCTCCTTGTGGTACTTGTCCAGCTCGTCCAGCTGCTGCGCGTACTGCTTGCTGGTATAGCCGTTGCCATTGTTGGCGCTGGCGTTGCGGTCATTCAGCGCTGACAGCCGGCGGTCGTACTCTTCCTTGAGCTGCAGCTGGCGGCGCATGCGCTCCATCTGCTCACTGCCAGTGCCGATGCCGGCCAGGTCGATCGCGTTGGCCTGCTGCTGGGTGACGGCCGCCTCGTTCAGCTCCTTCTGGAGCCGCAGCATGTCCTGTGCGGCCTTCTTCGCAGACTCCTGCGCCGCAAGCGCCTTACCCTGGGCCACCGCCTCCTCGAGCAACGCCTTGACGCGCTTCTGCTCCTCCTCGCTCAGCTTGCTCTTGGCCGAGGCCAGCTCATTTGCGATGACCACCTGGAGCTTCTGCGCCGCCGTCATGTCGTCGGTCAGGCCCATCTGCTCCTTGTCGAGAGCTATCTGCCGCTTGATCCGATCGGTGATCGATGCGTACTGGCTCTGCTGGGCTTTGCCGTCAGCGATCTCTGAACGGGCGGCCCCAGCCCTGGACTTCTTCTCATCCTCGAGCTGCTTCATCCGCTCAAAGTGCGCCTTCTTCCGCGCAGCCTCAGCATTGAAAGAAGCGCGCTCCTGCGGCGTCAGCGCTTGCACACCTCCATTATCGTTGATGACCTTGCCTTGCTCGGCCATCCATGCCGCGTACTCACCCTTGGACTTCTTGATCCACTCGACCTGATCCTTCCAACTATCAGTTCGCAAGCCTGACAACATTCCTTGGATCGCGTTTCCTGCGTCCACTGCACGTCGGGCCGCCTCTGGCAGCGCCGCCAAAAACTCCTCCAACTTCTCCTTCCCAAGCGCTGCTGCTGCCTTTGCAGCCTCGAACAACTCCGGCGTCAGCCGAGATCGAAGAACGGTCGACATTTCGTCGAACTTCGCTTGAGTCGGCGCCACCTCCTCTTGGAACTTCTTCAGATCCGCCTTCGCGTCAGCGAGGCGCTCCATGTCACGAACAATCGTGAGCCCAGCCCCCTCGCGCGTGGACGTTCTCCCTTGATCCAACAGCGCTTGATAGTTGCGGACCGCGGCCTCAAGCGCCTTCGCCCGTTCCTCCGACTGCTTGATCTTCTGCGCAGCCTCATTCCATTGTCCGATAAAGTCCTTGAGTGACACTTCACTACCGAACTTCTGAAATCTCTCCGTAACATCAGATATCTGATAGGCCAGAAGACCTAGAGACTTAACCTGCTGTGCGTACTCCTCCCTCGCTTGTTGGGACTTGCGCACCATATCCATGTACGCAATGCCGACACCACCAATGGCGATCGCTGCAGCACCCCACGGG
>NZ_JBHJTL010000217.1:0-1348 GCF_042264065.1 Streptomyces sp. NPDC056222
GCTATAATGTAGTAGTAGTCCAAGGAATGGCCTCCCAAATCTGCGAAAGAAAGAGGTCATGTCCATGAAAAAAATCGTTAAAAAATCGTTAAAATTTATTACCACTCACGAAACCAAATTAAGAAAGGTTGTCGATTGGTTTTACTCAATCGGTCGCCTAGCTTATTTGGTTTACCGAGTGATAATGCTAAAGTGATTCCCACACTATAGCATTAAGCCGTAGAATGTTGCTTTAGCCACTGGACCTGGGAAGGTGATTATGGTTGGTGTTCCCGCACCTCGGACTTTAAATAGGTCATTCAAAGCCATTTCCCACTCACCTTCCTAAAACTTATTATGATTTTAACCAAAAAATGATATTCATAACAAGAAAAAGTCACAGGTTCCCACACCCGTGACTTTTCTTTTTCCCACTCTCTGCGAAAAGAGTACGTCTAAATCGTTTAGAATTTTTACGTTAAAATTTCACTGTTGGTCTGATCATTCATCTGATCAGTTCCGATCACTGGTTCCGAAAACTTAACTTCCCACAGTCTAAGGTTTCGGACCCTCCTTCACAAAGTATCATTTCACATGACGGTAAAAAATACTTTTCATGGTGAACGATACACCATCATGGTATCACATTACTTTACTTTTGTTAACTATCCTATACGTTTTCTTTCTCATTTTTCTATTAGGATATAAAGATTTGAAGAAAGATTGTTTCCTTCAAATTTCATTGCATTGCTAGTTTGATAGAAGTATAATTCTAGTAAATTACATATGAACGGAAAAAGAACTCCAACTGTTATAGAGGGCTGCAACCCTACTATAACCGTTCCCCCTACCCAACTAGGGAAAACACTTGCCGAAGTTCTTGTAACTAACATTTTAAGTTATACGCTTATTTTAGTGTATATTCCTGTTAGTTTCAAGAAAAAAATCAAAGGCATTGTTTCCCAGCTTGTTAGGGAGATAGTGCCTTTTTCTTGTTCTCAAAAAGGAGAAATAAACAATGGCAAAAATGATTCAATTACCTTACAACTCTGATATTATCGTTCCGACTGCAACCGCACAGGCAGTCCAAAAAAACAATGAAAAACCTATTTCATTACAGGCATTAGGTTTGCTTGTAAATCTTCTTTCATACCCTACAACTTGGGAATTACATAAAACTGAATTATATAAACGCTTTGGGAAGAACAAGGAGGAATCGGTTAAATCAGCATGGAACGATCTAATGTCCGCGAACTATATTATCGAGTTTAAATATCGTGTCGGGAAGAAGTGGGAGTACGTTTATTATTTCCGAAAAGTACCGTTTTCCCCCGAAGAAAAGGCTCAAATCCTTGATAAAGCTAAGGAC
>NZ_JBHJTL010000218.1:0-1306 GCF_042264065.1 Streptomyces sp. NPDC056222
GCACCTACTCAGCAATCAAGGGCCGCTTCGGTCTGGGAGATGCAATCTGATGGAAACGTTGCCGGTTGTTGCCAGGATCACTTTCGACGGGCAAAAGCGCTCCTTCGATCCCTCGATCGAACGCACGGAAATGGAAAGGGGTGTGCCCAGGCAGCGCCTGCTCAATAGTCAGGTGCTCGTTAAGCAGTCCATGAACTTCTACTTTGCCAGCATAGCGGACGTTACAGCGTTCGAGACCTGGTACTTCGACGTGATCAAGCGGATCGGCTGGTTCGAAATGGTGCACCCGTATACGGGTCTGACAGTCAAAGCACGCTTCGAAAATGGTGCCCTTGGCGATCTGGTGCCGGACGAGAAACTTCCGGGTGACTTCAGGATGGATGCGGTCGTGGAGTACCTGCGATGAGCACGTTCACCGAACGCCGGCAGTGCTCCGCGCTTGGGGTGCTAAAGAATGTGGTCGATTCTGTTGAAAATATGGAGAACTCGCATGAGCGGCAATGGAGCTGCTGCTGGGTTGAAGACAGTGTCGCTTGAAAGTGTTGTGGCGTCTCTTCAATCCGACGTTGCCAGAATTGAAGGCGAAGTGCAGATGCTGAGAGCCACGAACGACACGCTTGCGCATATCGTTCGTGGGTTGGAAGCCAAACTAGGTGGACGAGACTAGATGCTTCGCTGCCTGCTTCGCCAGGTCCGTGATTTCCTCTAGCGTGTACTGCTCGATGGACTTCGCGCCGAGCTCCACTTTGACGATGACTGCACAGTTGTCCTCATCGTACAGGTGGACTAGTGCGTGTGGTGGCGAGGCATGACGGCTGAGCGTCATGTTGTTGATTTGCAAAGGCATAGTGACCCCCTTTGTCAAGTAACGTGCTGATCTCCGGCTCCACGTTTACCGGTCAGCTTGACCACTTTAACAAGGCCCGCCATGTGCGGGCTTTCTTCATTGAGGCATACCCATGGCAACTTTCCTCGAACGCCGGCAGCGGACCACCGACACCACCGGCATCCTTCTCCTGCTGGAGCTGCGCGCCCCCTCGTTTGTGGAGGTGCTGCGCATCGTCAACGACACGGCCGACTGGGTGAGCCAGGGCAACGTCTATACGGGATTCCCGTTCGGCTTCAAGCTGCCCGACGATGTGGGCGGACAGGCGCCACGCGCCCAACTGGCGCTCGACAACGTGGGCCGATCAATTACCGAGGACCTGGAGCGTCTGCAGCACAGCGAGCTGGTCACGGCGCGCCTGATGATCACCGACCGGGCTGACCCGAACGTGATCGAGGCCAGCTACGACCTGCCGATGAC
>NZ_JBHJTL010000219.1:0-739 GCF_042264065.1 Streptomyces sp. NPDC056222
GGATCTCATCAGGCGCGCCGTTGAGCTGGCCCGAGGCCCGCATACGGATGCCGATGCGCGAAATGCCCGGATATCCCGGCGGCTCGCGTCGAACGCTGGTCAGCGTGGTCCAGGTGAAGTTGGCCTGGGCGCCGCTGCCATCGGTGTTCTGACCGGCAACTCGCACGCGCACGTCGTACTGCCCCTCGGGGACATCCAAGGTGTAGCTGCGCTTCTGGGTCTTCTGGGTGCGGCCAGAGACGCTGTAGTTGCCGAAGTTCAGCCAGTTGCCGGTGCCGACGGCCCGGTACTGAACCTGAAGCTGCTCTCGGTGGTCCTTTTCCTTTCCCTTCGACGTCACGTCCCAGATCTGGAACTCGACGCCCACCACCAGACGGATCGTCCGCTCACTGCCGGTACGCTGCACCCATTGCCCCGGCCGATTCTTGGGGTCGCTACTGGTGTCGAGCAGCCGGCCACCCTCGACCACAGCCACGTTGCTGTAGATCGGGATGTCCTGGTCGGGCATGCCAGAGAAGCCGTGGTACCAGACCTGCACCCCTTCGAAGCTGGAGAGCAACGCATCCCCGTTGTAGAGCTCTTCCACTCTGGCAACGTTGATGCCGGGAGTCAGCAGCAGCGAGACGAACTGCTGATCGCCCTCGTAGTTCGTGTATGGCAGGCTCGCCACGTCCGGAGCGATGCGCACCGACCCCAACAGCAGGCCCAGCGGCTCATAGGGCCGTGGACGGTTGCGGGG
>NZ_JBHJTL010000219.1:749-1261 GCF_042264065.1 Streptomyces sp. NPDC056222
CGGCGCTGGGCTGCTTGGGCTGCAGCACTTTGTTGATCAGCAGACTGCCGGCCAGATATACGCCCGCACGTGCAGCCGCCAGGCCAGCACCAGACAAGCCCGCCTTGGCCAGCCAGCCCGCCAGCATCGGCGCCTGGAACGCAAAGTAGGTCAGCGCGACCATGGCGACCAGGCGAACTGCGCTCTTGCCCACTGCTCCACGGACCTCAATGATCTGTCCGTGCTTGGGATAGACGTGGCTCCAGAGATGACGATCGACAGGGCGACCGCCGATTGTTACCAGCCACGCCTGCCCGTCGAGCCCTTCTACGTGGCGCATCAGGAACGCATAGAGAGACTCGCCCGGACGCAGGTCCACCGGCGCGTTGCGCTGCCCGTCCAGCAGCACCGGGTGGGGAGTGACGATCAAGCGACCGGCGGGGACAGGGGCGTCCATCAGACCCATGAGTAAAAGCCCTCAATCCGAAGCCCGAAGCCGGGCAGTTCACGCACGCGGTGCAGCACGCTGCAGC
>NZ_JBHJTL010000220.1:0-828 GCF_042264065.1 Streptomyces sp. NPDC056222
ACCCAGCGCCAGCGCACTGCTGTCCAGTCCACCCGACTCGCCTTCCAGCTGCAGCTCGCCGAGCACCTCGCCGCCGTAGCGGATCGGCAGGCGCTGACCGGCCTCCAGCGACGCGTCCTGGCCAGGGGCCGTGTCCGGTCCACGCAGATGGACACGGCCGCCACGCAGCGCATGGTGTTGCGAAAACTCCTTGATGAACGCGCCCAGCAGGTCGGGCAAGGACCGGTACGGTTGATAGGCGCGCTGCAACATCTGACTGACTTGCCTGTGCATTGAAACTCCCCTTGCGAATGGCGCCCCGGTGCTGCTGCACCAGGCGATCGCGCAATGCCTAGCGTCTGGCTTCATTGCGTGATGCTGCGATGCCTACGCCGCGCCTCGCGCCAGCCGCTGCACACGCAGATCAACGCGCACGCTGTCCGCCCCCATGCCCCCAGGGGGTTGCCGTCGGTGGGTCGACGATGCGGACGTCGGACGGATCCGGATTCCCCCAACGCCTTCACGGCGCCGGCATTTCCGATTATCGAATCGGAGTTTCAAGAGAAACGTGATGATAATCACGTGAATATCCAGATTGCCGCACCACATCCACGGGTCGGCGGGCTCCTGCACCACCAGGAAATCGTCCTTTTCGTGGGCCGTGGCGCGGCGCCAGCGATATCTGGGCAGCGTGCAGCACCGGGCCCGTTTGCCGGTGCCGCCAGCGGGCGGCATAATCCGCGCCCAACCAAGGAGATTCAACGTATGGAACACACTAGCCCGGCAGCCCCCAAAAACTATCTGATGTGGGCGATCCTGAGTATCTTCGGTGGCTTCTGGCCCTTCGGC
>NZ_JBHJTL010000220.1:838-1241 GCF_042264065.1 Streptomyces sp. NPDC056222
CCGTCTACGCCAACCGCACGTCATCGCTGCTCGCCGCCGGCCAGATCGGCCCGGCCACGGTGGCATCGCGCAAGGCGCTGCGCTGGATGATCGCTTCATTCGTCACGCTGCCGCTGTGTGTCCTGCTGCTGGTGGGCTATGCACTGATCCTGCGCGCAGCGGGCTGAGCCACGCAGCACCGGTCTGCGGCATGATGGGCGTCCTGTCCTGCTCTGGAGCCAGCCATGCCTTTGGGATTCATCGGCCTGGGCGTCATGGGAACGCCCATGGCCAGCCACCTGGCGCGGGCGGGCCACGCCGTGCTGGGCTGGTCCCGCTCCGGCCGCAACCACGCCGCTGCGCGTGCCGCAGGCGTCGAGGTCCGTGAGCAGCTGCACGACGTATTCGCAGCCTGCGAAACCCC
>NZ_JBHJTL010000221.1:0-1216 GCF_042264065.1 Streptomyces sp. NPDC056222
ATTCCCAGCCCTCCGGAAGCAGCACTTCGGCCCGCCTCAGGCAGAATGGCAGCACCCACAATCGCAGCCCTTCGCTCCCGGGAAAGTCGAACACCGGTAGCGGCTGATCCAGCTTGTCGGTGCGCGGGTAGACCAGTGCAACCATGCCCTGTCCGCCCAGATAGCTGCGTCCATAGGCGTGCAGCTGGTAGAAATCATCCTGATGTAAGCCGTATTTGTGGGTGCCATTGGCCTGTCCGGCATCCAGCAACTTCCACTTGGTGTCCAGCACCAGTACGTCCGTCCGCTGCCGGCTCACCACCATGTCCGGCCTGAGCTGGAACCACTTTGCACCGCCGTGATGCACCAGGTGATGCCGCCTGACCTGAGTATCCAGCGCAAGATGCGCCGGTAGCTGCTTCTGGAAGTGCCTGGCCACGTACGCCTCGAACAATCGCTCCATCGGGAACAACAGCGAAGGTGCCTGCTGCGTACCTACCGACGAAGTAGGCGACAGCCCTTGCAGGATCAAACGCGTCCAATCCAGCGCTTCTCGATAGGTGCGCATGTTGCGGTCCAGCTGAACCCGTTGCATGTCCTGGTCCGGATTGTGGCTGAGCGGCACCTCGGCGAAGAATGCCAACAGCTCCCGCGCCAGCCGCTGATGGTGGGTCAAGCGAGTCGCGCCAAGCACCTTTCGCAATGCCGTGTGGATCAGCCGGTTCTCCGGCCTGTCGATGCTGAACTCATCGTGGGCGGTGTGGAAGCGATCGGCACGTACCAGATTGCGGCGGAGATGCTGGGCCACGAGCAGCCTGCCGCGCAGCGCAGGTAGATCATCCTCACGTGTCTGGTACTGGCCGCGAAGCCCGCTGCGGGTCACTGCCACCACCGTACGCAGGAACTCGCCAACGAACACCTCCAGCAGCGGCATGCTGTCGGCGGCAAGCTGCGCGTTGCCGAACCGAAGGTGTGAGAACTGCTGCAGGCAACGCAGCATCCTCAGCAGCAGGCCACGTGCCTCGCCGGCACCGGCGTCCAGCGCCTTGCCCACCTTGGGCAGGATCTCGATCTGCAGGCCGCCTGGCGCGGTAACCACGCCCACGTGGCTGGTGACCTGAATACCCCGGCGGCAACGGCGAACCCATGGGGACAACTTGCCGTCGATCAGCTCCAACGACTGCCGTTCCAGCCACCGGTAAACGCCATCGGGCACGACGCGCGCACCACCGGGCGC
>NZ_JBHJTL010000222.1:0-1214 GCF_042264065.1 Streptomyces sp. NPDC056222
GGACCCAAAGTCAATGAATTGCGCCCCAGACTGCGCTCGATGATCGGAGATGAGTAGGCGAGTGCGGTCAGGAACTGCGCACCGCCCACAGACGCCGTCACGAACGCTTTAGTACTCAAAAGTATGTCGGCAGCAAGCTCTTGCTGCCTGTCCGCAGCTTCCGCGTCTAAATAGCTGTAGTACGCCCCAATAAAACTACCCGCTCCCGCCAACACACTGCCGGCAACCTTCATCCGAATAGCACTGACACTACCCGCCCCATAGAACTCCTTGGCTACCGTTTCATGCACACTGGTATACACAGCCACAAGCGACATGCCGGACGCCAGTAACGTTGCGTAGTCACGCGTATCCTTATCCACCTTGGTTGCCAGATGGATGAAATTCACCATCTCCAACACGCCCGTAAGGGAATTCAAACGGACGACATTGCGGCTGCTTTCCGCCGCTGCCTGCCAACGCTTGCGCATCGCCAGTGCACCATGGTGCAGCTCCAGATCGCGAAGCGCGAACTGCATCGGCAGTGCACTCCCCTTCTTGCGATAGAACTGGATGCGCTCCAGGAAATAGCGCTTGCCCTGTTGGCCGCTGCTCAGCTCTTCGGCCACCAGGCTGATCGCCTCGTCGCGCTCCATCAATGCCCGCGTCAGGAGCACGACGCGGACCATGGCATTGCCGACAGTGTCCTGGATGCCCTTCATCGGAAATCGATTCAGAAGGTACGCACCTGCGGTAGTGACGAAGCGATCGACGCCACTCTCGCGAAGGATGCGGGCACTGGCGGTGGGGGGCGCAGCCTCCTTCTGCGCCACCTCCAACTTGCGGTAAAGGCTCAAGAAAGACCTCAGATGTGCGGTGCCTGCAATGAATGCCGCCCAGCTTGCGCCCGTCACCTCAAGAATTGTGTCGGCCCCGACCTGCGCCGCCGAGAGTGTCTGCTCCAGCTCCTTGCGAGCCTCTTCCTGGTTCTTCGCGATAGCTCGCCAGAGCAGGGATCCTCTTCCGGTAACTTTTGTGTCGTTGGCCGATTCAGTCAGAAATGCACGGCCGATCTCGTGCATGCCGAGCGCCGCAATGGCATCGGTGATTACTTCCTCGAACCACACGCCTTGCGCCGCAGACTGGCCGTCAAAGTCCTCCAGCGTTGCCAGAAACAGATCATGGCGGAGCCAGGCAACCAGCACAGCCATCTCTGGGCCCAACCGGTCGAGCAC
>NZ_JBHJTL010000223.1:0-1184 GCF_042264065.1 Streptomyces sp. NPDC056222
GAATGCAACGACCGATAAGCCGTTGCACTTCGTGCTGCGCACCGACAATGTCATTCGGGTCGATTACGGACATGGCAAATCTGAGCATGGGTCTGGCCAACTGCACCGCTTCGGCGGAGAGAAGCGCAGGCCGGGCCGCGAGCCGGCCGAGGCTGTTGTCCGCTTCACTTCTAGGCGTGAGTGGAGCACCCAGCCATTCGCTCTCGGCGGCGCCGAATCCAGCGATGGTCCGCTGATCCTTCTCGTTGACAGAGAAGGGCGGATGTCAGCTCTTGGCCGAAGCGAACGTAGGGCTAGAGGGATTGCCACACTGTACCGTGACTGTGTACGCACGAGTACCAGCCCCGAATCTCAGTAGGCGGCAGCCCTTCCCCTTCGGCTGACGGACCCATCTGGATGCACACGCAGCAGACAATCCGCAGCATCTATTGTCTCGAATCGATGTGCAATCTGAATGACAGTGAGTGACATCTGCTTGAGATGAGCATTGATACTCTGCTCAGTTTCTGCATCCAGATGGCTGGTCGCTTCGTCTAGAAGGAGGGCTTGGGGCTGTTGGTAGAGCGCCCGGGCCAGCATGATTCGCTGGCGCTGTCCTCCTGACAAGGTCGATCCCATGTCACCAACCGATGTTCGATAGCCCATCGGCATTCTTGAAATGTCATCGTGAATGCAAGCGGCTTGGGCTGAGTGCTCGATCTGCTGCTGCGGAGCCCCTTCCTGGAACAGGGCGATGTTCTCAGCCAGACTCCCGTGGAAAAGCGCGTCATCCTGCATGACGCATCCAAACATGCGCCGGGCCCGGGTCGGACCAAGATGGCTCAAAGGGATGCCATTCAATAGGATTTCCCCACTGTTGACGGTCAGCAGTCCGACAAGGAGCTTGGCGATCGTGCTCTTGCCTGTACCCGACGCACCGGTGATAGCAGTCATCTGGCCCGCTGGGATAATGGCGCTGGCGTTGTTCAACACCCATGGCTGATTGTCTGCATATCTGAAGCAGACGTTGCGGAGCTCAACCTCAACGGGTTGAACGCGCGCGCTCAAAGGTGCAGCGGGCTCCTTCTCAACGGGTGCAAGAGCAATGTCAGCAACTCTTTCCGCATGTGAACCGAGCAACGCGAGTTGGATTGCGTACTCGGAAAGCGCACTCAGACGCGAGATGAACTGCTCTGAGTACGAGG
>NZ_JBHJTL010000224.1:0-1176 GCF_042264065.1 Streptomyces sp. NPDC056222
TCAAACCCTCCCAGGGTACGACCCGATCCATCTCTATCAGGAACAGCTCCTTGCGGGTCTGCTTGCGCTTACCGGCGTACTCGGCATCGGCGAAGGTCATTTGTTTCATCATCGAAAAGCTCGGCGATTGGTGTCCGGGGATTTTGCCAAATCAGGAAGTCTTTTTCAGGATTTCCCCAGCTGCGCCACAACGGCCATGGCAGGCTCCATTCTCTCCCCGCTTCAACGGCCACGACCCGAACAGCTCAAGAGCTTAGCACCGCCTTTTGCGGTTGCGTGCCTCACCACTCACGCTTACTCCCTTCCAGAACGCGCCAACTGCTAAGCTACATGAGGACGACTCGCCCACAGCGCAAAGCACCTGTGTTCGCGCTATTGGCTGTCCCGTGCGTTGTGGTGCTGACCGTCGATGACGAGTCGAACCTACTGTATGGGCACTGCGCGCGGCAGCCTTTCATGCGTGCCAGCTACGTGCCCAAGGTTGGACGCGGATCGAAGCGTGCGCAGGGTTTTTCGTGAAAGTATAAAATCTAATCAACTTTATCAGAAGAAAATATATGATCGTAAGAAACTTTGAATACTTGCTTGCTTTGCACCGTGAAGGCCATTTTGGCAACGCGGCCAAAAGCTGCAATGTTTCTCAGCCGACACTCTCCGCGGGCATTAAGCAATTGGAGGAAGACATGGGTGTCGAGATCGTGCGTCATGGCCGACGCTATGACGGCCTCACTTCTGAAGGGATGCGCGTACTGTCTTGGGCTCAGCAGATGTATGACGACTGCAAAGGGCTGGAGCGAGAACTCTCCGCACTACGGCGAGGTATAGAGGGGCAATTCCGGCTAGGGATACTCCCAGGAACTGCCGGTGTAGCGCCCACATTAAGCATCGCCCTTGCTGAAAAAACACCCTTACTTCAACAATCAGTTCTGGTTTCCGGCGCTTCTTCCCTGCTACAGGCGATTCGAGAAAACAATTTGGATATCGCACTCATGCATTTGGAGGATATCCCAGGGGAAGACTTCGATACTCACCTTCTGTACCGTGAACGCATTTTCCTTTTTCACGCCGCGAGAACACAGCAACCCCGAAGCACAACGTGGGACCATGTTCTCAATAGACAACTCTGCGTGCTGAACTCGGCAGTACCTGAACCCATTCAAGATAGGCTGATGCAAT
>NZ_JBHJTL010000225.1:0-1172 GCF_042264065.1 Streptomyces sp. NPDC056222
CCAGCTGCGGCTGGATATCTCGCTGCCGCAGGTGGCGCTGCAACGCCAGGCGCGCGGCTTCGTCGCGCCGGAACTGCGCGACCACGGCATCACCGCCGCTTTCCTCGGCTACAGCGTCAACCACTACCGCAACCAGGGCCAGCAGAACACCTACGCGGGCATCACCACCGGCCTCAACCTGGGGGCATGGCGGCTGCGCCACCGCAGTTCGCTCAGCCACAGCCCGCAGGGCACACACTTCACCACGCTCAACAGCACGCTGCAGCGCGATCTGCCGCGCTGGAACAGCCAGCTCACGCTGGGCCAGGCCAACACCGGTGGCGAACTGTTCGACAGCGTCGGCTTCACCGGTGTGCGTATCAGCACCGACGAACGCATGCTGCCCGATTCACTGCGTGGCTACGCGCCGGTGGTGCGTGGCGTGGCACAGAGCAATGCGCGCGTCACCATCCGCCAGAACGGCGCGGTGCTGTACGAAACCACGGTGGCGCCGGGTCCGTTCGCCATCGACGATCTCTACCCCAACGCCGGCAGTGGCGATCTGGAAGTGGCCGTCACCGAGGCCGATGGCCGCGAAGAGCGCTTCACCGTCGCGTTCTCTGCCGTGCCGCAGGCACTGCGCGAAGGCAGCCAGCGTTTCAGCGTGACCGCGGGCGAGCTGCGCAATACCGGCCGGGCGCAGAACGCGCTGCGCTTCACCGAAGGCACCTATGCGCGCGGCGTCAGCAACCGCATGACCCTGCTGGGCGGCGTGCAGGTAGCCGAGCACTACCAGGCCGGCCTGGCCGGCGCGGCGTTCAACACACCTTTCGGCGCCATCGGTGCCGATATCACCCACGCCCGCGCCAAGGTGCCGGGCCTGCCCGCGCAGAGCGGCCGCAGCTACCGCCTGAACTACCAGCGCAGCGTGGCGCGCACCGGCACCAACCTGGGCCTGGCCGCGTACCGCTACAGCACCGAGGGCTTCCTCACCCTCACCGATGTCTCGCAGCTGTCGTTCGACCGCCCGCAGGCGGCCGATGCGTTCGTCATGCGCACCCGCCAGCGCTTCCAGGTGAACTTCTCGCAGCGGCTCGGCCAGCGCAGCCAGCTGTATGTCAGCGGCGGCCACGTGGCGTACTGGAACCGCCCCGGCAAGCAGAACGATCTGCAGCTGGGCTTCCACAGCAGCT
>NZ_JBHJTL010000226.1:0-1167 GCF_042264065.1 Streptomyces sp. NPDC056222
GGATTGTTCTCACGACCGAGCAACCGGACTGCTCCCCTCCCATTGCGCCATACCAGATATTCGGCCCCGCGCAGTTCATCAGCAATGTCTTCTATAGGTTTCAATCCCTTGACGATTGCAGGAGTCCCGTCTGGCAATGAAACTTTCCAAACGAGGCTGGAAAAGGTGTCCGCAATGAGAACAGGTTGCGAAACGTGCCAATGAGCAGGAAAAACAGGCGGCATGAACATCAACCCCAAGTCAGAGGGTCCAATCGCAGATAGAAGGCAAGGCGTTCGCGGTCGGGGGCTTCGATCCCCAATACATTGAATAGGACAGCGAAGGCGCGCTCTGCTTCATCTGGCGCTGCCCAGTTCTCTTCGGCGTTAGCAATCATGAGTGCCAAATCGGCATAGCGATCTGCTGTTCCGAGCCGCCCAAGGTCGATCAGACCCGTGCATTGAAGAGTTTTAGGGTCCACCATGAAGTTCGGCATGCAGGGATCACCATGGCAAACAACCATATCGGTGCGCTCTTGGTCGAGCCGCACCGGTAGCTCTCGTTCGACACGAGCCAAAAGATCGAGCTGCGGCGTACTCTTGTCCTCGTCCGGTAAGAAGTCGGGATTGACGGCATTGCGGGACACCACATCAACGGCGCGTCCGAACATTCGCGACAGCCTGCGCTCAAACGGACATTGATCAACCGATAGGCTGTGAACAGCGCCAAGTTGCTGCCCCATTGACGGCCACGCTTTGAGCAAATCCGCTCCAGACAGATCAGCCGCCGGTACTCCCGGAATTGCCGTTATCACCAAGCATGCACCCTCCTGTTCCTCCTGCCAGTTGATCACCTCGGGGCAAGCCACACCTCGACCTTTGAGCCAAATGAGGCGGTCACGCTCTCCAGCGAGCTCACCGCGGCGGGAAGCAGGTGCGATTTTCGCGAAGGCATGCCCGTCACCACGTCGAAAAACAAAATCACCAGATTCTCCGCCTCTGACAGGCAACCAGTCAGAATGCGATTCACCAAAAAAAATATTAGTTCGATTCAATGGAGGTTCCTTCAGTTTTCTGATGAAGCGCGGAGGTGGCTCAACCTGCGAAAAGAAACGAGTTGCTACGTAAGTCCGAGAACATGCTTTCCATGGTCTCTGAGCTCGCCTTTGGGACCGACATATCGGTAGAG
>NZ_JBHJTL010000227.1:0-1127 GCF_042264065.1 Streptomyces sp. NPDC056222
CGCGTGCGGTGCTTGATGACTGAAACCACGCGCCCGTCTTCGCCGCGCGTCTCGATCCGTTCCGTATCCATGGAGAGCCTCGATGCTTGAACTGACCCCCGAGCAGGTGCGGGAGCACCACCTTTCTCGCATCCGCGATTACGCGGTGCAGCACGACCTCGCTGACGAGGATATCGCACTGATCTTCAACGCGGGTTTGGCCGCAGCTCGTAGCCTTCGACCCGATCTGGTCGAGATTCGCCCAAAGGGTGGCACCCAAGTGCCTGAGGGTAATGAAACCGCCGGTGCTCTCTCCTTCACCGGCGAGGCCATCGGTTTCAGGACTGCGGAGTCGGCGGGGTCCGAGGTTCGCAGCCTGGTTGGTCGAGCCAACTGTGGCAGCCAACAGGAGCTTACCTGATATGCACGCACTGAAGCGGCGGCTGGCGATCCATCGCCGCCAGCGCGCCTTCCAACAATGGCCCGCCGTCGTTGCGGCGCTCATTACTGATCCCAGGCTATTCCTTTCGAAGGCCGAGGTCAGGTCCTCGAAGGATCTTCGGCCACGCGACGTTCCCCGTATCAATGTCTCCCGGGTTCGGTCGCTGGTGAATCGCGCGATCCCATTAGATCCGCTGCTTTGGTCAGGTCCGCTGCGAGTGCGCGCATCTGTTGGGGCGACATCGCGAACGCCTGAGAGTTCGATACCTCGGCTCTGTTTTGTGGATTTGACCGGAGGACGAGGCTCAGAGCCATGAGCTTGTGCCCCTCTATCTCGAACAGCTGCCAGCCATGTGTCGGCCAGATGTTCAGCTTTATTTCTGTCATGTCGCCCTCCTTGCGGGCTGTGTTGGTAGCACACGCAGCGTAGCGCAAGGAGGGCGGCTCCAAGCCTTTGAATTTCGGTCGTTCTGTCCATGAAGACCACTGTGTATCCCCGCTCGAGGTCCGTAAATGAAGAGTGATTCTCAAGAAGAAGCCGTTATTGATGGGGTATGCCCGCGACGCTTGGCCGAGGTTGTGGAGGCTGCGAGTGCAGACGTACCGACCGGCACTTTCGAGTTCCTGGGGAGCTCCGGGGAGGCACTTGTCGTCTCGGTCCCGACTTCCAGTGGTTTGTTCCGCGAAGCTGACTTCTGGGTCCGCAT
>NZ_JBHJTL010000229.1:0-1116 GCF_042264065.1 Streptomyces sp. NPDC056222
GCTGCAGCTTGCCGATCTTGCCACCCTGGAAGCGAGCACGAATTATCTGGCCCGTGCGGGGATGCTCAATGTTGAACCAGCCGATTCGCTTGAGGTTGTCGAAGTACCAGGCTTCGAAGTCGGCCACCGTCTGCGCCGAGCGGAACTGCACCGACGCCCCGATGGTCTGCATGACGTGGGTGTTCAGCAGGCGCTGCCGCGGCACGCCGCGTTCCATCTCGGTGCGCTCGACCGCGGGGTCGAACTCCTCACCGTAGTCCGCAAAGCGGATCTCGGCATAGCTGGGGAAGGTCTCCATGTACTCCTCGCTTCGAACAATCAATCTCATAGAAACCGGCGTGGGAACCCCGCGCCGATCCACTCAGCCCATCGCGTCCTGCCAGCCATAGCGGGCTTGGCCGACCCGGCCCCACGAACCGCCATCGAGCTCCTCGTTGCCGATCTGGACAATCAGCTTTCGGATCTCGGACCCATCTGGAAGCGTTTGCGATTCCTCTCGCTGCTGGACCTAGCTTCCGCAGTAGTTGTGGATCTCAACGGACGGTCCGCCTTGGCCACCCTGCCGGCCGCTCAGCGCAACACGAGCGGGAACCTGTCCACCGATGCCGCCAGCGTCGTAACCTCGCCTCAACGCCGCGCGCAGGGCGTGAAATGCCGATGGCCCCCCCAGTGCCCGCATGTCGTCCTGGTTGAGCACGCCCTCGCCCTTGTGGACGAGTCCGGCCGGCTCCAGTCGCCCGCCGTAACCGGTGAAGCCACCACCGTCGAACCCTGGGATCTGGATCCGCTCCCGCTGTACCGTTCCAACCGGCCCGGCAAAAGCGTTGAATCCGGCGTTGAACAGCGCTGATGTGGCTTGCTTGGCCGCGATACGAGCCAGGTCCGCAATGATCGAGTTGGCCAGCTGGCTGAAACTCAGCTTGCCGGTCATTTCGAAGTTCACCAACGCATCCACCATTCCCTGGAATGCGTTGGTGAACGCCTGATTGCCCAGCTCTGCTGCATTGGCCGCCTGGGAACGATAGTCCTCGAAGGCACGGTAGGCACCCAACGACCAATTAGTGATCGAACTCTGACGATCCGCCTGGTACTGCGCCTCCCGCTGCAATGCCTCCT
>NZ_JBHJTL010000230.1:0-1107 GCF_042264065.1 Streptomyces sp. NPDC056222
GGCTTGGTAGGTGCGGGCTGGCACGCGGCCAGCGCCGACACCGCCAGCAGGAGTGGGAACCTCATGGCGCGATCCTCTTGCCGAGAGTGATGGGCGATTCCAGGGTGCGATCCTCCTGCACGAACGCCGCGGCGATCTCCAATACCAGGTCCACTGCCATGCACCACAGGTGCAGGGCTGGGATCTTCGGACTTCCGGTCACCTGGGCGTCGCTGTCTTCGCGCAACCAGGCAGGCACACCGAACAGGCGACCCTCGTGGGTCATCCCGGCCTCAATGGCGCTTTCCCTATCGACGTAGAGCCATAGTGGGAGCCGCATATCAGTACCCCTTCAGTGCTGGGCAGGCGGAATCGAGCAGCTCCAGCGCTGCCTTGCAGGTGTCGGGCCGCTGCTCGTAGCGACCGCGCCAAGTGACGGCCTCCCTCTCGGACGCCTCGATCTTGCCGGCCAAGGCCTGCAACGCAGCCGCGCTCTCTGCCTTCAGGGCTTCCAGCTTCTCGGCTTCAGCCCTCAGCGCGACGGCGACTTCGGCCAGGCGCTGATCCCGGGTGTCCACGTCGGCCTGCAACCGGGCGGCATCAGCCTGCCAGTCAGCTCGGACCTTGATCACCTGGGCGCTCAAGTCGCGGATCTTCTGCTCCTTCTCCCAGGCAGTCAGCCCGGACACCATGCAGCCGAAGGCCAGCACCGCACACACCACCTTGATCTTGCTGCCCGGCTTGCTCAGCCATTGCAGCGCGTCCGCAGCGGCGCCGATGACCAAGCCCCACGCGGCGCGAAGGAATCGAATCACTACGTTCATGGCTTGTCGCCTCCAATGGCGCCTGTGGCTTTCTCCACCATGCGCACGTAACCGGGTAGCAGCCGGCGGATCAGCACGCCGGATAGGCCGGCCAGTGGCAGCTGCGGGGCGCCCGCCAGCGCCGGCCAGATGGACGCGGCAACGGCGATGACCCAGGCGGCCACGATGGCGTAGGCCACGACCGCCACAGCCAGCGCAGCCCAGCGCGCGGCCGTCTGCAGGAAGCGGTGCCCGCGCCGACGGCTGGCGTCAGCGGCTACCCGCTCCGCGTCCTTCTCCGGCAGCAGCAGGACACCGATTAGGG
>NZ_JBHJTL010000231.1:0-1100 GCF_042264065.1 Streptomyces sp. NPDC056222
CGGACCGCCCGGACAAGGCCCTGGTGCGTTCGCTCTCATCACCCTGGGGCCTGAGCGTCATACTGGGATTGAACAGCGGCCCATTCCTGCTGGCGGCGGGACTTCTGCGCCTGCCGCAGGCGGCGAGGGCATGGCGGCGCAGGCAGCTCCTTCGCCACGGGACACGGGTGCAAGCCAAGGTCCGGGCGATCAAGCGCGATCGCGGAGTATTTTCGGGGGGAAAGCATCCGTTCGTCATCGTCTGCGCCTGGCGCGATCCTGAAACCACTCGATGGCATGTCTTCCACAGTGCGTATCTCTGGGCCGATCCCCGTGCACAGGTGAGTGGGCGTGAACTGGATGTCCATGTCATGCCGGGCAATCCGCGCTACTACCATGTCGATACCTCCTTCATTCGATCAGCGCCGGCACCTGCACGCTGATCGATCAACCCGGCCAGCACCATACCCACCCTCCTCAGATGTTTTTTGCTGTTTTTCTTTGCCGTGGGCCTGCTGATCCTTCTGGCCGCCGCCTGGCTGTTCGTGGACGTCCAGCGTTTCGCGCGCAAGGCCGTTTCCGTAACCGGAACGGTGGTGGCCGTCCAGGCAGAGGATGCCCGGTCGGAAATGGAGGGGATGCCCGCACGTGACATCACCCTGCATCGCCCGGTGGTGAGGTTCCAGACCGGACAGGGGCAGATGATTCAGTTCACCGCGTCCTTTGCTACCGGGGCACCACTGTACGTGGTCGGCGAACAGGTACAGGTGCTATATCCCGGCGGCATGCCTTCCAAGGCTCGTATCCAGCACCCGGGATTGCGCTGGGGCGCACCGCTGCTGTTGGCGCTGATGGGCATGGGGTTCTGCCTGATCGCCGCATGCGTCCATCGCCTGTGCGTGCGCTACTGGCCGATCCTGTTCGGCCCGCGTGACGGGGCATGTGGCTAGGCTGAGCATCGTAGTGGCCCACTTGGCCTGAGCGTGCTGCACGGCGGGCGCTGGCGTTGCAAAATCGAGGTATTCCTTCCGGAGCCCACCCATGCAACCCATCGAAAGCAAACGCCTGCGGCTGCGCCGCCTGGAACCAGACCGGGATGCTGCGCCGATGCTGGCACTGCT
>NZ_JBHJTL010000232.1:0-1092 GCF_042264065.1 Streptomyces sp. NPDC056222
GCCCACCGGCTGCTGCTGCGGCCAAGTGGCTCGACGTGTTACTCCGCGCAGATGTTGAGAGTGTCGATGATCTGCCCAGCGACCTCTGCATCTGCGCAAAGGAAGAAGACGGCGTCCTTCTCCGCTGCTTCAGAAAGAAAGTGGTGGACAGTGATCAGAGCGGCCGTCGTGTTTCGCACGAACACCTCGTGGCACTGCGAAAGCCGAACGTGCGCAAGCTGTGCGGCAAGCGCCTGCTTGGTTGCGCGGATCTCGGTACTTTTGTCGCTCTCAATCCGCCCAGGCAGGCCAACTCCGCAACCGGTATAGACACATTTGTCCTTGAACCTGGTTTTCCAGACGAACTGAGGGGAGTTGGGTTCGAAGGGCGGCGCGTGTAATGGACTGCTCTTGATCATTCAGGGGCGACAGTGTCATGGCTGATCGCGTCCTGCGAGGTACGCGCGGCGGCTTGATGCAGCTCACGGCCACTCAGTCTTGAGTGGTGTGCGGAGCGTAGTTCTGCAAGCGTGCAAATCCCGTGACTGTGCACCGCTTGTTGCTTTGCTTCCTGCACGCGCTGAGCACATGTCTGGGCATACGCTCGCCTCTGAATTCGAGGTTGTGCCGCATGCTGAAGTGTTCAGTTGTGTTTGTAAGCTCTGCTGTCGAAGAGGTGGGTGAAAGCCGGCTTGCCGACCTAATGGCTGCTGGGGCCAGGTTCAACGAGGTGTGTGGATCGCGAGCGGTTGTGTGCTTCGATGGACGCCGCTTCTTTACCTACCTCGAGGGAACCGCCAGTTCGGTAGCTGCGACTTTGGTCTACATCGAATCATTGGCCATCCACTCAGAACTTGTGCAGCTCGCTCGAGGGACTGTTCAGCAGCTCCGCTTCCCGGAACAGCCATTGCTATTCATGCGGGTGACCGCCTCTCAGCTTAAGTCCTTGGTCCGCGCCGACTGGACCAACTTCTCCCAGCGGCTGAAAGGCCGGTTTGATCCCGTTACCGGCATGGAGCAACTCGCCGATCTGGTTGCGCAATGCCGCGAGGCGGCGGCATCCTGAATTGCTGCGGCTCCCCCGGAGTTAGCCCCTTGTGCTGTCCTCGGGTG
>NZ_JBHJTL010000233.1:0-1068 GCF_042264065.1 Streptomyces sp. NPDC056222
TGCATGGCCCGGCCGAAGCGCGTGCGCCGGCTGATCGGGTAGTGGTACGGATGCTCCTGCACGAAGCTGCCGCGACCGGTCTCGGTGCGCACGTAGCCACGCTCTTCCAGCGCCTCGATCGCGCGCCGCACGGTGTGGCGGTTGACCGCGAAGCGCTTGGCCAGCACCTGCGCCGAGGGCAGTGCATCGCCCTCCACCAGCTGGCGTTCGCGGATCTGCCGCAGCAGCGCCTGTTCGATCTGCTGCCACAGTGGCAGCGCCGAATCGCGTGGCGTCAGGGCCGGGTCGGGCATGGTCATCAAACCTCCATCTGCGGCTGCTGGACTAGACAGGTGCACTGCACGTGCAGGCATATCAACGCGCTGCGATTGCAATGGCATGACACGGGCTACGGAAACCATGGGCGAACACATCCTCGACAACCTGAAACTGGTGCTGGCCGACGAGATCGTGCACGGCCATGTGGTGCTGGACGGGCCACGCATCCACGCCGTGGGGCAGGGGCGCGTGCGCAGGGCGGGCGCCGAGGACTGCGGCGGCGACTGGCTGCTGCCGGGGTTTGTTGAGCTGCATACCGACAATCTGGAGAAGCACCTGGTACCACGCCCGGGCGTGGCCTTCCCAGCGGCCGCGGCCGTGCAGGCGCACGATGCGCAGCTGCTGGCTGCAGGCATCACTACGGCCTGCGATGCGCTGGCCGTGGGCGACGTGGAGGCCGACAGCGTACGCGTACGCAGCCTGCAGGCCGCGCATGCGGCGCTGGCCGAGGCGCGCCGTGGCGGTGGCCTGCGCAGCGACCACTACCTGCACCTGCGCGCCGAGCTGCCCTATCCCGGGTTGCTGCCATTGCTGGAGCCGCTGCTGGATGATCCGGCGGTGCGCCTGCTGTCGCTGACCGATCACACCCCGGGGCAGCGCCAGTTCCGCAACCTGCAACGCTATGCTGCCTATTACGGTCTGCCGGCCGACGCACCGGCCCCCTATCTGGACGACCTGCTGCAGGCACGCCGGGCACAGCAGGCGCGCTATCGCCCCGCACACCTGCAGCAGGAGCTGCAGTGGGTGCGG
>NZ_JBHJTL010000234.1:0-1049 GCF_042264065.1 Streptomyces sp. NPDC056222
CAACAAGAACGCAGTCCAGGCGGTTGCGTCCAGCGTCAGCTACGGGAAGCGCTACACAGCGTCCGCGCTTCTGAACCTGACCAGCCATGGTGAGGACGATGACGCCTTTGCATCCGTGACCGGCTTCGATATCAGCGAGTGGGCCTCGGCCATCAACGCCGCCGCTGACAAGCTCGAGCTGGACAGCATCGGCGCTGACTTGAAGTCGAAGAACGGTATTCCTGCACAAGAACTTCGCCAGATTCGCGCCCTGTGGTCGGCCAAGGCGAAGGAGCTTGCCAATTGAAGGCCAACGCCGCCCAAGAGTCGCAGGACTGGATGCAGGCACGGGCCGGAAAGTTCACCGCCTCCCGCGCCGCTGACCTAATGGCCCGGACCAAGACTGGCCCAGGTGCTGCCCGCGCCAACCTGATCGCCACTCTGGTGGCTGAGCGGATCACCGGACAGACGGTTGAGGGCTACCGGAATGCGGCCATGGATCGCGGCATCGAGCTGGAGGGCGAGGCACGCGATGCCTACAGCTTCAACACCGGGCAAGCCGTAGTGGAGACAGGATTCATCACCTGCGGCTGGCTTCCGAACACCGGATGTTCCCCTGATGGGCTGGTTGGCGATGGCGGATTGGTCGAGATCAAGTGTCCGTCCTCGATGGGGAAGCACCTGGACGCATTGCTGACCGGCGCCCACGCAGATGAATACCGCTGGCAGTTGCAGCACCAGCTGATGGTCACTGGCTGGGGATGGGTCGATGCAGTCAGCTATGACCCGCGTTGGCCCGATCACCTGCAGCTGGCAATCCGCCGCGTTACCCGCGATGAGGAAGCCATAAAGCTGCTGTCCGAAGAAATCCGCAAGGCCGACGCCGAGGTAGAGGCGAAGGTTCAACAACTGACGAAGGAGTAAACCTGTGGCCCGTGGAATCAACAAAGTGATCTTGGTCGGCAACCTCGGCAACGATCCTGACGTGAAGTACACCCAGGGCGGGATGTGCATTACGCGTATCTCGCTGGCGACCACCAGCGTCCGCAAGGACAAGGACGGCAACCAGC
>NZ_JBHJTL010000235.1:0-1041 GCF_042264065.1 Streptomyces sp. NPDC056222
GTTCCAGGATGAGGCACAGGACACGCTGACCTATTCGCTGAGTGAGAACGCGCCAGCCTGGCTGGTCATCGATCCGCTCACCGGCGAGCTTACGGGCACACCGCCCAATGGCGGTGCGGATCTTTCGCTGGACATCATCGCCGCCGACAGCTGGGGGCAGCGCACCACGGCCTGGCTGACGGTGAATGTACGCAACGTGCTGCGGGGTACCGACGGCGCGGATGTACTTGCCGGCACCCAGTTCCGCGATGATCTGCATGGCGGCGCGGGCAATGATGTATTGAGTGGTGCAGGTGCCGGTGATCGCCTGTATGGCGGTGAGGGCGACGATATCTATGTGGTGAGCGACCCGAGCCAGCAGGTGATCGAACTGGCCGGCGGCGGTGACGACACTGTTCGCAGTGGCAGCCATCGCTACGTGCTGGGCGAGAATGTCGAGCGGCTCGAGCTGCTGGACGGTGCGTATGAGGGGACCGGCAACCAGGGCAACAATACGTTGATCGGCAATCTGGGCGACAACAGGCTTGATGGCGCCGCCGGGGAAGATCGCCTGGTCGGCGGTGGCGGCGATGATACCTACGTGGTCGACAGTGCCGGCGACGTTGTCATCGAGGTGGCCGGCGAAGGCATCGATACCGTGGAGTCGGCGCTGGACTGGCAGCTGGGCGACCATCTGGAGAACCTGGTGCTGACCGGCTCCGGCAACCTGAGCGGGGTTGGCAACAGCCTGGACAACGAGCTGTATGGCAATGATGGCAACAATCGGCTCGAAGGCGGCCTGGGTGCTGATCGTCTGTACCGTGGCCTGGGCGATGATCTGTACATCATCGAGTCGGCCCAGGATCGCGTGTTCGAGGACGAAGGCGGCGGTCTGGATACCATCGAGCGCCGCTTCGAGACGAACCTGATCCTGGCCGACAATGTCGAGAACCTGATCCTGGCCAACGGCATTGTGTCCGGCAACGGCAACGCGTTGGACAATGTCATCAATGGCAACGCTGCGGCAAACAAGCTGAGCGGCATGGACGGCAACGACACCCT
>NZ_JBHJTL010000236.1:0-1014 GCF_042264065.1 Streptomyces sp. NPDC056222
GGTGTTTTTTCTCCACACCCCCCCCTATGGTGGGGGGGGGTTCTTTTGTCCCTTTCTTATTTGCCAACCGCGGGGCGGGCGGGGGGGCCGGGGCCGCCACGGCGTGGATCGCGACGCCGCCGCCGCTAGCGCACGGGCGCCGTGACGGGGAGCGCCACAGGCAACTCGGGCACTTCAGGCACCACGGGTACCTCAGGCACCACCGGCACTTCAGGCGCCACGGGCGCCACCGGCTCCACGGGCAGCGTCGACACCTCGGGCAGCACAGGCGCCACGGGCGCCACCGGCGCGATGGGCGCCACCGGCTCCACTGTCTCCACCGGCACCACCGACTCCACCGGCACCACCGGCACCACCGGCACCACCGGCTCCACCGGCAGCGTCGACACGTCGGGGACGACGGCCGGCGGGTCGACCGGGAGGTCGACGGGCAGGCCCGGCACGGTGGCCGGCGGCGTGGTCGGCAGCTCCCCGAGGCCGGGGAGGTACAGACCGCCGAGCAGGGAGCTCAGGAGCTGGTCGACCAGAGAGGTGACCTGCGGTACGACCCCGGTCACGGTGCCGGAGACCGAGGCGAGCAGCGCGTCGACCGCGTCCTCCACGGCGGTGAGGGTGTCGTCGACGACATCGGCGGGCGCGGCGGCCTTGGCGCCGGTGTCGGGGAACGGGACCTTCGCCGTGACGGTGGCCGGGGAGGACGGGTGATGTATGTCGGCGACGGCGGGTCCCGCCGCGCCGAGGGTGATGGCGGCTGATATCGCCAGGGCGGTGAGGCAGCTCGTTCCCAGGGGACGCATATGTGTTCCTTTTCCTTATGCGTCGGAGAACTTCTCAGCCACCGTGCCTGCGCGTATAGCGCTCCGCAACGGGAGAACTACAGAGCGCCACACCTCCGTTCGGGTGAATCCGCCCTTCTGACCTGCCCCTCCGAGGGGCGTACGCCGTTGCACCGGACGGCGCACGAGGGTGCGTCCGAACGAGCTGAAGGCCGGCGCGCCGCACCCTGGACGGGGC
>NZ_JBHJTL010000237.1:0-1002 GCF_042264065.1 Streptomyces sp. NPDC056222
CCGGTCAGTTCGGCGCGTGCCGCGGAAATGACCAAGCTGCTGGAGAACATCCACCGCGCCGTCAACATCGGCCTGGTCAATGAGATGAAGGTGGCCGCCGATCGCATGGGCATCGACATCCATGAGGTCATCCGTGCTGCTGCGACCAAGCCGTTCGGCTTCGTCGCCTACTACCCGGGTCCGGGCCTTGGCGGGCACTGCATCCCGATCGATCCGTTCTACCTGACCTGGAAGGCGCGCGAGTACGGCGTGCATACGCGCTTCATCGAGCTGGCGGGCGAAATCAATTCGTCGATGCCCGACTACGTGATTTC
This sequence comes from Streptomyces sp. NPDC056222, assembly GCF_042264065.1. NCBI lineage: Bacteria > Bacillati > Actinomycetota > Actinomycetes > Kitasatosporales > Streptomycetaceae > Streptomyces > Streptomyces sp. NPDC056222. Next base: position 315 of record NZ_JBHJTL010000237.1, read on the forward strand.
CAAGACTCTGCTGGCGCTGAACCTGCGCCGCAAGGCGATCAACGGCAGCCGCGTGCTGGTGCTGGGTATCGCCTACAAGAAGAACGTGGACGACATGCGTGAGTCGCCGTCGGTGGTATTGATGGAGAAGCTTCGCGATCTCGGTGCGGAAGTGTCCTACAGCGATCCGCATATTCCGGTGTTCCCGAAGATGCGCGAGCACCAGTTCGAGCTGTCCAGCGTGGACATCACCGCCGACACCCTCAGCAGCTACGACTGCGTGCTGCTGGCGACCGACCACGACAAGTTCGACTATGCGCTGATCAAGCAGCACGCGTCGGTGCTGGTGGACTCCCGTGGCCGCTTCCTGGAAAGCGCCGATAACATCGTAAAGGCCTGAATCATGCGCGTATTTACCCCGCCTGTGCTGGACAGGAAGATCCGGTTCGCCCTGGTCGGCTGTGGCCGCATTGCCCAGTCCCACATCAATGCCATGCGCCAGCATGCTGATCGCATCGAGTTGACCGATGTCTGCGACGTCGACCCGGCCGCGCTGCAGAAGGCCGTCGAAGACACCGGCGCCGTTGGCCACCGCAAGCTGAGCGACATGCTGGCCAGCACGACGGCCGACATCGTCGTGCTGACCACCCCCAGCGGCCTGCATCCGGAGCAGGCAGTGGAAATCGCTGCCGCCGGCAAGCATGTGATG
>NZ_JBHJTL010000238.1:0-977 GCF_042264065.1 Streptomyces sp. NPDC056222
GGTGCAGGGTGACGACACGTGGACCACGCTGGGTGAACCGACATCATCGGAGAGTCAGGAGGCTCTATGCGTCGCCCCATCGCCCGAGCAGTGACCACTGCCCTGGGCCTGATCTCGGCGGCGGCGGGCCCGTTCGCCGCCGCCGCTCCCGCGGCCGCCGACAGTGTCGTCGTGGGAGGGCAGTCCGCGAAGATCGCGGAAGCCCCGTGGGTCGTGGCACTCTCCAGCCGTGACCGGTTCGGAGGTACGCGTGCGGGGCAGTTCTGCGGAGGCGTGGTCGTCGCGCCCACCCGGGTGCTCACCGCGGCCCACTGCCTCGGCAGGGATGTCCTGGGCGGCGAGCCCTCGGATGTCCCCGACCTCAAGGTCATCGCGGGTCGCAGCGCCCTCAGTGGTCAGGGTGGACACGAGATCCGGGTCTCCGGCACCTGGACCAGTCCGGAGTACAACCCCACGACCAACGCCAACGATCTGGCCGTACTGACACTGGCGACCGCGCTGCCGCAGTCCTATGTGATCGAGGCGGCCCGCCCGGGCGACCCGGCCGAGGCCCCAGGGGTGGAGGCGGACGTCTATGGATGGGGGGACACCACGGGCAACGGCACCTATGCCTCGACGCTGCGCTCGGCGCGTATCCAGGTGTTGCCCGACGCGGCGTGCGAGCGGGCCTATCCGGGCGGCTTCGGAGCCGCGTACCGGGGCGACACGATGCTGTGCGCCGGTCACCCGCAGGGCGGCAGGGATGCCTGCCAGGGGGACAGTGGAGGGCCGCTGGTGGCCGCGGGGCGGCTCATCGGGCTGGTGTCCTGGGGCAGCGGTTGTGGTCAGGCCGAGAATCCGGGCGTCTACACCCGGGTCTCGGCGGTCCTGCCCGCGAACCTCTGAGCGGCACGCGCGCGAGGCCCGAGCCGGACTCGGGCCTCGGGCGCGAGGACGGGCGGCCACCCCCCGTGACTGCGGGGTGGGCGCCCGTCGTC